>NZ_JBEGDB010000370.1:0-6127 GCF_043638955.1 Bradyrhizobium sp. 31Argb
GAAAGGGATCAGGAGCGGTCAGTTTCCAACTAACAAACCGGTTCAAGCGGTCCCGCTCCGCGGGTCCATTTCACTTCGTTCTTCGTCCGTCATGAACGGACTTTCCAAGCCTGCTACGTAAACCAGCGCATCTTCACCGTGCTGTTGAAAGTAAGAAATTGGGGAGCTCTTTCGAAGAAGTTCTAATTCAACGTGCTTGATCCCTTCCGGTGAAATTACGAATTTGTAGTCTTCTTTCGTTCCAAGTCGCCGAAGATAGTCCGAGCCAATCTTTTTTCTCATCCAATCAATCGAAGATTCGATCAGATTGAGTGGGAGTGATCGCGGGAAAAGTTCTCGAATTTCGCGCAGAGAGAGTGGACGGTTTTCGTCACCATCAACATGAAACACATATAGCTTGTATAGGATGATCTGGCTTAGGTTGGAAATTCGGTACCGTTGTTCTGCCATGTTCGGTCTTCAAGCGTCGAATGGAGAGTGCATGCACTGCGCTAACTTGGCGCGCGATCCATTTTGGAGAATGCGTCTCGAAAATGCGTCGGGTTAACAAAGAAAAGGGCCGCTCTTTGCGCGGCCCTTTTTGTCGTCGTCATACCGGTTTCACGAACATCCCGTCGTAGATCCACACGTGTCGCACTTCATACACGTCCCATTCCGCACCAGCGTGAAGTTGCCGCACTCCGAGCACATCTCGCCTTCGTAGCCCTTGGCCTTCGCTTCCGCGCGGCGTTCGGCCTTGGTCGGAGCAACCGCAGCGGCGGTGCCGGCCTTGCTCCAGTGCACGGAGCCCACCTTCTCCGCAGGCGAGAGGTCGTGCTCCGTTTCCTGCTTCAACGCGACTGCGCCTTCGATGGTGTCGGAGACGCGGGACGCGCCTTGCGAGGAGAGGGCGGTGACGCGGGAGCCGCCGGCGGGGGCGTTGTCGGCGGTCTGGCTGACCGCGGTCGAGCCGCCGCGCATGACGACGAGGTTGTCGGTGCGCGAGCGGGTGAGGCCGCGTGATAGGTACTTCGTCGCCTGGTGCTGCGGTCCCTCCGGGTCCTTGCCTTCCTCGACGCCCTTGCCGAGCGCGTCGAAGCCGCTCTCGTTGGGGTCGACATGGGCGAGGTCGAAGCGTGCCAAATAGCTCACCGCGAGCTCGCGGAAGACGTAGTCGAGGATCGAGGTCGCGTACTTGATGGAGTCGTTGCCCTGCACCGGGCCCGCCGGCTCGAAGCGGGTGAAGGTGAAGGCGTCGACATATTCGTCGAGCGGCACGCCGTATTGCAGGCCGAGCGAGACCGCGATTGCGAAGTTGTTGATGAAGGAGCGGAGCGCGGCGCCTTCCTTGTGCATGTCGATGAAGATCTCGCCGAGGCGGCCGTCGTCATATTCGCCGGTGCGGAGATAGACCTTGTGGCCGCCGACCACCGCCTTCTGGGTGTAGCCCTTGCGGCGGTCGGGCATCTTCTCGCGCTCGCGCATCACGACGATGCGCTCGACCAGCTTCTCGACGATCTTCTCGGAGACCTGCGCGGCGCGCGCGGCCATCGGCTTCTCGTACAGCGCCTCCACCGCATCGTCCTCGTCCTCATCATCAGAGATGAGCTGCGAGTTGAGCGGCTGCGACAGTTTTGAGCCGTCGCGGTAGAGCGCGTTGGCCTTCAGCGCCAGCTTCCAGGACAACAGGTAGGCGGACTTGCAGTCCTCGACCGTGGCGTCGTTCGGCATGTTGATGGTCTTGGAGATCGCGCCCGAGATGAACGGCTGGGCCGCCGCCATCATGCGGATGTGGCTCTCGACCGAGAGATAGCGCTTGCCGATCTTGCCGCAGGGGTTGGCACAGTCGAACACCGGATAGTGCTCGGCCTTTAGATGCGGGGCGCCTTCTACCGTCATCGCGCCGCAGATGTGGACGTTCGCCGCCTCGATCTCGCGCTTGGAGAAGCCGATCGCCGACAGCAGGTCGAAGCCGGGGGTGGCGATCGCCTCGGCGCCGATGCCGAGCGTGTCGCGGATGAAGTCCTCGCCAAAGGTCCACTTGTTGAAGGCGAACTTGATGTCGAAGGCAGTCGGCAGCGCCTTCTCCACCTTGGCAATCGCCTCGTCGGTGAAGCCCTTGGCTTTCAGCGTGGAGGCATTGATGCCCGGCGCGTTGGACAGCGAGCCGTGGCCGACGGCGTAAGCCTCGATCTCCGCGATCTCGCTCTCGCGATAGCCGAGCGCGCGCAACGCGGCGGGCACCGCCTGATTGATGATCTTGAAGTAGCCGCCGCCGGCGAGCTTCTTGAACTTCACCAGCGCGAAGTCGGGCTCGATGCCGGTGGTGTCGCAATCCATCACGAGGCCGATCGTGCCGGTCGGCGCCACCACGGTGGTCTGGGCGTTGCGATAGCCATTGACCTCGCCGAGTGCGAGCGCATCGTCCCAGGCCCTGGTCGCATGGGTGACGATGTCGGCTTGCGGGCAGGAGGCGTGGTCGAGCGGCACCGGGTTGACCGCGAGCGCCTCATAGCCGGCCGCGTTGCCATGCGCGGCGCGGCGGTGGTTGCGGATCACCCGCAGCATGTGGGCTGCGTTCTTCTTGTAGCCGGGGAAGGTGCCGAGCTCGGCCGCGATCTCGGCCGACGTCTTGTAGGCGATGCCGGTCATCACGGCGGTCAGCGCGCCGCAGAGCGCGCGGCCTTCCTTGGAGTCATAGGGCAGGCCCATGGTCATCAAGAGGCCGCCGATATTGGCGAAGCCGAGGCCCAGCGTGCGGAATTCGTAGGAGAGCTCGGCGATCGCCTTCGACGGGAATTGCGCCATCAGCACGGAAATCTCGAGCACGATGGTCCAGAGCCGGCACAGATGCTCGTAGGACTCGATGTCGAAGCGCTTGGTCGTGGTGCTGTAAAAGGTGAGCAGGTTCGCGGACGCCAGGTTGCAGGCGGTGTCGTCCAGGAACATGTATTCCGAGCACGGATTGGACGCGCGGATGTCGCCGGACGCCTTGCAGGTGTGCCAGTCGTTCATCGTGGTGTTGAAGTGCAGGCCCGGATCGGCGCTGGCCCAGGCGGCGTAGCCGATCTTCTCCCAGAGATCGCGCGCCTTCAGCGTCTTCGTCACCTTCCTGTTGGTACGAGCGATCAGGTTCCAGTCGCCGTCGGTCTCGACGGCGCGCAGGAAATCATCCTTCAGCGACACCGAGTTGTTGGAGTTCTGGCCGGAGACGGTGAGATAGGCCTCCGAATCCCAGTCGGTGTCGTAAACGTCGAACTGGATGTCCTTGTAGCCTTGCCTGGCGAACTGGATCACCCGCTTGATGTAGTTGTCGGGCACCATGGCGCGGCGCGCGAGCTTGATCTCACGGCGCAGGGCAGGGTTCTTCTCGGGATCGAAGCAGTCGTCGCCGCTTCCTTCGCAGTTTACGCAGGCCTTCAGCACCGCCTTCAGGTGCTTCTGGTTGATCTTGGAGCCGGTGACGAGGGCGGCGACCTTCTGCTCCTCCTTCACCTTCCAGTCGATATAGGTCTCGATGTCGGGGTGATCGATATCGACCACGACCATCTTGGCCGCGCGGCGCGTGGTACCGCCGGACTTGATCGCGCCGGCGGCGCGGTCGCCGATCTTGAGGAAGCTCATCAGGCCCGACGAGCGGCCGCCGCCGGACAGCCTCTCACCTTCGCCGCGCAGGCGCGAGAAGTTCGAGCCGGTGCCGGAGCCGTATTTGAACAGGCGCGCCTCGCGCACCCAGAGGTCCATGATGCCGCCGTCGTTGACGAGGTCGTCCTCGATGCCCTGGATGAAGCAGGCGTGCGGCTGCGGATGCTCGTAAGCCGACTTGGATTTGGTCAGCTTGCCGGTCTTGTAGTCGACGTAATAGTGGCCCTGGCCGGGGCCATCGATACCATAGGCCCAGTGCAGGCCGGTGTTGAACCATTGCGGCGAGTTCGGCGCCACCATCTGTTTTGCGAGCTGATAGCGGATCTCGTCGAAGAAGGCCTGCGCGTCCTCGTCGGAAGAGAAGTAGCCGCCCTTCCAGCCCCAATAGGTCCAGCACCCGGCGAGGCGATCGAACACCTGCTTGGCCGAGGTCTCGCCGACATAGCGCTCGCTCTCAGGCAACAGCGCCAGAGCCTCGGTGTCGGGCACTGAGCGCCACAGCCAGGAGGGGACAGTCTCCTCCTCGACCTTCTTCAGGCGCGCAGCGACGCCGGCTTTACGGAAATATTTCTGGGCGAGCACGTCGGAGGCGACCTGCGACCAGAACTCGGGCACCTCGACATTCTCCGCACGGAACACGATGGAGCCATCGGGATTGCGGATCTCAGACGTGGTCAGCCTGAAATTGATCCCGGCGTAGGGAGATTGTCCGGCCGTGGTGTTGCGCCGTTCGATAAGCATGCGTCGTGCCCCGTCTTCTGCCCGGCCCCCATTGCCGCAGGGGTGATCCGGAAATGTTATTCCTAGAGCGAGCCCCTGGTCCCATCCTTCCGTCCAAAGGGTGGGGGGCCAGAGCCCCGCAAGCTCAGCCGGTGGACCGGCCTGTTTCTCTCGATCGCCGGTATCGGCTGGTACCGATCCGGCGACGGCATGTCCCTGACCGGCCCAGGCGGACCGTTCGGGTCATGCGTTCAACGCCTCAAAACTCGTAACGCGACAGGTCACCAATGGGCCTCTTCCGGCCCGTTATTGGCGTCCCAAAATGCCCGGGAAATTCCGGGAGGAATTTCCGAAATCGCGGGCAGCAAAGCCCTTCACCCGCAGCCTGTTCGGCTGACGGAGTGGTCGTTCTGGACCCTTTTGGGAGCGACCGGCGGGGACCCGAAACACACTCGCGCCGAACAAAAAGAAAGCTAGGCCAAGTCCGTGACGCTCGTCAAGGATTAGTACGAGTTTCTGAATCAAATACTAAATATGGTGGAAAAGGGAGGAAAACAGGGGGCATGCCCCGCCTGTGATCCGGCCAAGTATCAGTGAGTCCTCAGGGATTCCCAAGAGAAAAAATCTCATGGGTGCTGTGGAACAACGGCTTCGCCCGCTTTTCACAGGGCAGGTATTTTGGGCGCCTGATGGATTGAATTCCGAAGACTCACGTGAGCTCACGGAGAAACTACGGGCAGGCATGCTGGCGGGCCCGTGGTCCGCCGCCCAAATCGAAGGCATGGTCGCCGCCGATTCCATTCCCTGCCGGGCTCCATGACAGAATCAAAACCGACCGCGCGCGGCCGACTCGCGCCTGCGGGCTTCCTGTTCCTCGCCGTCACTTCGGTGGGCTGGGGCTTCAACTGGCCGGTGACGAAGTACCTGCTGAGCGAGCTGCCGCCGCTGACGCTGCGCGGCGCGACCGGCGTGGTCGGGGCCGTGCTGCTGGCCGTGCTTGCGGTCGTTCGCGGGCAGAGCCTGTCGGTCGGGCGCGCGATGTGGCTGCGCTTGATGCTGGCGTCGCTACTGAACGTCACCGGCTGGATGGTGCTGATGGGGCTCGCGCTGCTCTGGCTGCCGGCCAGCGAAGCCGCGCTGATCGCGTACACCATGCCGGTCTGGGCCTCGTTGCTGGCCTGGCCGGTGCTTGGCGAACGGCCGACGCTGCTCCGCACGATCGCGCTGCTGATGGCGTTTGCCGGGCTCGCCGCCATCATGGGCAGCAACGGAATTGCTGCGAGCCGCGAAAAGCTGCCGGGGATCATCATGGCGATTATCGGTGCCTTCGGCTTTGCGCTCGGCGCGGTGCTCGCGAAGAAATTGCCGTTGAAGATGGAGCCGATCCCGGCGGCGGCCTGGCAGATTGGGCTCGGCTGCCTGCCGGTGGCCGTGGTCGGTCTTCTCATCGAGACCTCGCATCTTGATCGCGTGACGACACTCGGCTGGTGGCTGCTCGTCTATTCAATCCTGATCCAGTTCTGCATCGCCTATGTGAGCTGGTTCGCCGCGCTCAGGCGGTTGCCGGCCTCGATCGCGGCGATCGGCACCATGGCGGTCCCCGTGATCGGCGTGGTGGCGTCCGCAATCGCGCTGGGCGAGCCGCTCGGGCCGACGCAGGTCGCAGCGCTCGTCTTCACGCTCGCCGCCGTCGTGCTGGCCACACGGTCCTAGGCCGTGTGGACTCTTGGGATTCTCAAATCAGATTGAACGTGATTCAAGGCTTTCTTTTAGGAGGAAGCCT
>NZ_JBEGDB010000371.1:0-6115 GCF_043638955.1 Bradyrhizobium sp. 31Argb
GGGATTTGTTGGGCATACGTTCTCCGTTAGAGAACTGTCCCTAATTTCCCGTGTCTCACTTTTGGGGGGCACTCCAACAGACCGATCCCGGATTGCGCTTCGCTACATCCGGGCTACGATGCCGGGCGTGTGGCGCCACAGTCCGATCATCATGATCATCCTGTTGTCGCTCGTGTCGCTCGACACGAGATATGCCGCATGGCCGCGCGGGAGTGTCAGGACTGCGCCAAAGGCCGTGCCATCGAAATGCGACCGGTCCAAATTCAAGCTCATCCTGGACGTCGGCCATACCGCCGACGCGCCGGGTGCGAGGAGCGCTCGCAACATTCCGGAGTTCGATTTCAATCTCCGCCTTGCGAAACGCATCGAGGACAAACTGAAGTCGGAAGGCTTTGCGCAAACCAGCCTCTTGGTGACGGAAGGCCCGAAAAGGCCGAGCCTGTTCAAGCGCGCCACCGCGATCAACAATTCGGGGGCCGATCTGGTCCTGTCGATCCATCATGACTCGGTGCCTGATTCCTTTCTCGAAGAATGGGAGTTCGAGGGAACGAAGCGCCATTTCAGCGACCGGTTCAGCGGCTATTCGCTGTTCGTTTCTCACGACAATCCGAAATTCTGGACCAGCCTGAGGTTCGCCCGGCTGCTCGGCAATCGAATGAAGGCGCAGGGCCTGCAATATGCCCGCCAATATTCGCAGGCGGTGATGGGTCGGTACCGGCGCAAACTGCTGGACAAGAAGGTCGGGGTCTACCGGTACGACCAGCTCATCGTGCTCTCGCGGACGCGCGTGCCTGCCGTCCTGTTCGAGGCCGGCTCGATCATCAACCGGGACGAAGAGCTGGCGATGGCGTCCACGGAACGGCAGGACATGATCGGCGCCGCCGTGGTCGGTGCTGTCAAGGAATTCTGCGCCTCGCGGTAGCGCACCCTGTGCGGTGGCCTGCCCCCGATTACAGCGGTATCTTCCGATATTCGCGGTTCGCGAGGCTGGCCTCTTCCAGGTCGAGATCGCGCTCGATCCGGCGCCGCGTCTCGTCGGTGATCTTGCCGTCGCGGAGCAGGGCGTGGATGAACTGGCGCTCGGTCGCGATCAATTCCCGCGTCAGCTCGGTGCCGTTGGCGGAGACGTCGTGGTTGTCGGGGTCGAGCGCGGCCGGCAATTGGTTGGTGCGGATATCGTGCCGCGCCCGCAGCAGCTTCACGACCTCTTCGGAGAGCTCGCGCTCGTCGACGATGGCGTCGAGCGATGCGAGGCCGGCGGCCAGCGCCTGGCGCCTCGCGACAATTTCGGCTTCATGCTCGGCGATAGTCTCGGCGCAGCCGTCCTTGGCGATGTTCAGCCAACCCACGACGGTGGGTAGGGTCAAGCCGAACCCCACCAGCGTGATGAAGATGACGCCGAAGGCGACGAACAGGATCATGTCGCGATAGGGAAAAGGCTCGCCGCTCGCGAGCGCGAACGGCAGCGCCAGTGCGGCGGCGAGCGACACCGCGCCGCGGACGCCGACGAAGGCGATCGTGAATGTCCATTGCCAGCGCGGCTGCGGATCACGCTGTCGCACGCGCTCGCTCAGGATCCGCGGCAGGTAGGTTGCGGGAAACACCCAGGCAAAGCGGGCGATGACGATGACCGCGATCACCAGCGCGGTGGTGGAGAGGATGTCGTCGAGCGGAAATGCCTTCGACTTCTCGTAGAGCGAACGCATCTGGAAGCCGGTGAGCAAAAACAGGATGCCTTCGATCAGGTAGATCACCAAGTCCCAGAAAAAGATGCCCTGCAGGCGGGTGGCGGAAGGAATCAGAAGCGGCCCGTTCCAGCTCACGTAGAGACCGCAGGCGACCGTGGCGATCACGCCGGAGCCGCCAAAGTGCTCCGGCAGCCAATAGGCCACATAGGGCGTGATCAGCGAGAGCGTGATCTCGACCTGCGGATCGCGCGAGTGCTGGCGGGCGCGCAGGCTCAACCATCCGACCGCGATGCCGAACGCGATCTCGCAGACGACGATGGCTGCAAATTCGCCGGTGGCCTTCGGCAGCGAGAAGGCGCCGGTGGTGATCGCCGCGAGGGCGAAGCGGTAGAGGATCAGCGCCGTGGCATCATTCGCCAGCCCCTCGCCTTCGAGTATGACGAGGATGCGGCGGGGGAGATGGAGCCGCCGCGCGATCGCAAGCGGGGCGACCACGTCGGGCGGCGCCACGATCGCACCAAGCAGGAACCCGACCTCCCAGGGCAGCCCGATCAGGTAGTGAGTGGCGGTCGCGACCGCCGCCGCCGTGAAGATCACGCAGCCGACGGCGAGCAGCACGATCGGACGAAGGCTGTTCTTGAACTCCCGCCAGCTCATGGCCACCGCGGCCATGTAGATCAGCGGCGGCAGCACCATGAGTAGCACCAGTTCCGGCGGCAATTCGATGCTGGGCATGCCCGGCACGAACGCCAGCGCGATGCCGGCCAGCATCAAGAGGATGGCAGGCGCGACATTGAGGCGCCGCGCCAACAGCGCCGTGCCCGCCAGCACGGCAAGCAGGATCAGGAAGGTCTGGAATCTGGCTTCCATGGCCGGTCCAATTGGCCCCGAAGCGCAGGCAAGGTCAATGTGCGTGGACGGCTCGACCGTGCGAGATCGAAAAAGGCGGCCGTCCGATCAGCCAAGCCCCGGGTGTACTTACTCCCGCAGGTCGTAACGATAGGATTTCGAGACGATCTGCCAGCCGTCTTTGAGCTTCATCGCCACCAGATAGTCGGTGAAATAGCGCGGCGGCAATTGGCAGCGGACCTTGATGAAGGCGGTGACGTCGTCCGAACGGTCGATGGTGACGATGAAATCCTCGCGCGGCTTGCCTTCCGCCTTCGCCGACGGCCGCTTGCGGACCCGGTCGAGCCAGTCCGGCACGGTCAGCACCTGAAGCTCGCTCTTTTCCACCCAGCGCAGGTCGGCGGAGGGGTGAAACATCGCGCCGAGCTTGTCGGCGTCGCCTTCATAGAGTCCGTCGAAATAGTTCTGCACGACGGCTTCGACGGTCGATCGGTCATGGCTCATGGTTGGTTCCTCCCTTGGCCCATCTGTTGGTAGCCCGGGTGGAGCGGAACGCGCAACCCGGGACATCCAGATCAACGGTTACGAGCGATCCCGGGTTACGCTGGCGCTTCACCCGGGCTACGGGCTGGCGGGCCGAACCATCATTCGTCCCGCGGTACTAAAGCTTATCAGATGGTGCGGCCCGTTCGTGACCTGGGTCACCAAACCCCGCCCCGGCTTCTGATAGGCTTTGCTATCATGCTGAACAGGCGGGTTTTTTGAAGGTGCGGTAATGAAATCGATTGGATTTCCGGGATTGCATCGGTTCGTTCTGGCGCTGTTCCTGCTTCTGATGTGCCAGCCAGCCTTCGCCGAGAAGCGCGTGGCGCTCGTGCTCAGCAATGCGGCCTATCAGAACGTCGCGCCGCTCCCCAACCCCGTCAATGACGGCGCGCTGATCGCGGCGATGCTGAAGGACGCCGGTTTCGACGTGGTGGATTTCCGCCGCGACCTTCCGGCGGTTGAAACCCGCCGCGCGCTGCGCGACTTTGCCGATCGTACCCGCGATGCCGAGATCGCCGTGGTCTATTACGCCGGCCATGGCATCGAGGTCGACGGCGCCAATTACCTCATTCCGGTCGATGCCAGGCTGGAACGCGACACCGACGTCTATGATGAGGCGTTTTCGCTCGACCGCGTCCTGATCGCGATCGAGCCGGCCAAGAAACTGCGGCTCGTGATCCTCGACGCCTGCCGCGACAATCCCTTTGCCAAGACCATGAAGCGCACGGTGGCGTCGCGCGCGATCGGGCTGGGCCTCGCCAAGGTCGAGCCGACCAGCCCGAACGTGCTGATCGCCTATTCCGCCAAGGCCGGTTCCACCGCCGCCGATGGCGACGGCAAGAACAGCCCCTTCACATCAGCGCTCGCAAAGCACCTGACGAAGCCCGGGCTCGATGTGCGGCGCGCATTCGGCTACGTCCGCGACGACGTGCTGAAGTCGACCAATAACCGCCAGGAGCCGTTCGTCTATGGCTCGCTCGGTGGTGAGGATGTACCGCTGGTGCCGGCGCCGGCCAAGGCGGCGGCGCCTGCCGCGCCCGCACTGAGCCCGCAGGCCGACATCCGCCGCGACTACGAGCTGGCGCTGCAGGTCGGCAACAAGAGCGCGCTCAACGCTTTCCTCGCGCAATATCCCGACGGTTTCTATGCGAGCCTCGCCAAGCTCCAGCTCGAGAAGATCACCGCCGAGGAAGCCCGCGTCGCCGCCACGGACAAGGCGCGGGCGGCGGAGCAGGAGCGGGCCCGGCTCGCCGCCGAAGGTGCCCAGAAAGCCGAGCAGGCCAAGGCGGCCGCCGACGCCAGGGCCGCCGAACAGGCGCGCATTGCCGCCGAGAAGGCCAAGCAGGTCGCGCAGGATCAGGCGGCGGTCGCCGAGCAGAAGCGGCTCGCGGCCGAAAAGGCACTGGCCGACAAGATCGCCGCCGACAAGGCCACCGCGGAGCAGGCGCCCGCCGCAGCGCCTGTCGACAAGGCGGTGAATGTCGCCGTGCTCAGTACCGGCTCGCCGCAAGCCGACGTCACCAAATCGGTGCAGACCGAGCTGCGCCGCGTCGGCTGCCTCACAGGTAGCGCCGATGGCGAGTGGAACGCCGCCTCGCAGCGGTCGCTGACGCTGTTCAATCGCTATGCCGGAACCAGGCTCGACACCAAGGTCGCCAATGTCGACACGCTCGATGCCATCAAGCAGAAATCATCGCGCGTCTGCCCGCTCGTCTGCGAGCACGGCACCAAGGCCGATGGCGACCGCTGCACCCGGATCGTCTGCGGCGCCGGCTCGTTCCTCAACGACGACAATGCGTGCGAGAAACGGCGCGAGAAGAAGCCGGTCGCCAAGCGCGATTCCGACGATCGGCCGGCGCGGCGCGAGCGGCCGGAAGTGCGCATTCCCCGGCCGATGGCCTCTTCGGGCGGCCGCGGCAGTGGTGGCGGCCAAATGGTCTGCGACCGCGGCGGCTGTCGCCCGGTCGCGCGCGGCTGCCACCTCGAATTCCGCACCACCGCGCAAGGCGGCCCGTACGAGGGCGGCGGCGGCAACGTTCAGGTTTGCAATTGAGACCGGGGTGCCGTCATTGCGAGCCAACGGGTCGCGCGAATGCGCGCCCGATGACAGGCTCCGCGAAGCAATCCATGGAGCCGCTTGCGGAGGCATGGATTGCTTCGTCGCTATCGCTCCTCGCAATGACGGTCGATAGCTTGAAACCGGCTAGATCGCGCTCGCCGCGATATTGACCATCAACGCGAGCAGCGCCGTGTTGAACACGAAGGAGATGATGCCGTGCACGGTCGCGGTGCGGCGGATGATCCTGTCGGTGATGCCGACATCGGAGACCTGCGCGGTCATGCCAATCACGAACGAGAAATAGACAAAATCCCAGTAATCGGCCTCGACGTGTTCCTTGCCGCTGGGAAACTGCAGACCGCCGGGTTCCTTTCCGCGATAATATTCGTGCGCATAGTGCAGCGAAAAGGCGGTGTGGACCAGCGCCCAGGATAGCACGATGGTGACGATCGCGAGCGCCAGCGCTTCCGCGCTGCTCTTGGCGGCGCCGAGCTCGAAGATGATGGCGGCAAGGCTCGCGAAGGCGCCGAGCGCCGTGATGAGCAGGATCAGGAACCGGCCGTCATCCTGCAGTATCGCGTTGCGCCTGATGTAAGCGATGCTGCATTGGAGCATCATCATGAAGGCGAGGGCGAGATACAGCGCGACGAAGATGTCCCAGCTCACCAAGAGCCGCGTCACCGGCCGCAGCCACTGCGGCAGCAGGAAAAACGCGGCGGCGCCCACTGCGATCGAAGTAAAGATGCGTGGCCGCGAATACACCACGCGGACGGCCTTCGGCAGCTTCCGGAAGCGAACAAGGCGTTCCTCGAATTCCTTGCTCATGGTCCGCCCATCTTTTCGTTCTATTTGATTGTAACGGTCCGACCGCGCACTCGTTCACCTCCCCCGCTTGCGGGTAGGGGAATCGCATATGGCCTTAGGCCGTGTGGACAGTTACCTTATCCAGAGCAGAGTGGCGGCAATGGCGACG
>NZ_JBEGDB010000372.1:0-6108 GCF_043638955.1 Bradyrhizobium sp. 31Argb
AGGTTCAACCGAAGCATTCCGGCTTTCCCTGCGCGATGGTTTACGGCTTACTTCGTGCTCTCCCCGGTGACCGGGCTCTTTTGCCACCGTCATCCGCGGCAGCTCTTGCTGCTCGCGAACTTAGCGCCAGCGTCGGGGCGCCAGGACCACACGACTTCGCCGTCCGCGAGTGCCACGCTCGTCAGTCGCGACACCCTCGTCCACCGCATCCCACCGCAACGTTCGTGACGATCGCGACCCGCCCCTCATCCGCCGTGAGACGCGCGGAGTCATAGCGATGATTTGCCCGACGGGTTAAGCGGTTTATTTTTGCGAGATGGGATAGACAGACTTTTGGTGATTTGCCCGTCGGGTTGATTTGTCGCACGCCGCGCGCCAAATCCACGCTTGTCATTCCGGGGTGATGCCACGGGGTCCGCGCAAAGCGCGGCCCGGTGACAGGCTCCGCATCGAGCCCGGAATCCATTTCTCCGCCTGCGCATGCGTGAGCGGCCGGCCCCGCCTCGACCACCATTCCACCTCGCGCTCGGGATTTGCGAACGCGATGGCGATGACGCCACCCACCAGCATGATGACCCCGCACATGAAGAACCCGGTGTTGAACCCGTCGAGCGGTGTCGTGGCGCTCTCAATAACACTGCCCATGACATAGGGTGCGAGCAGACCGGCTGAACTCGCAACTGCGGTGCCGATCGCGAGCAGTGCGCCCCGTTGCGCTACCGGAGTGATTTCACCAACGACGGCATTGCTGATGATGTAGATCGCCGAAGGCAGCGCCACCCCGAGTGTTGTCAGGGCAATCTTGACGGGGATGCCCGGAACGTACGGCAGCAGCGCCAGCGCAGCGCCGCCAAGGACGACACTCAATCCACCGAGGATGCCGCGCGCCACTCTGCTCGATACGCCGCGTGACAGCAGGCGTTGCGAATACCAGCCGGTCGCAAGCATCGCGACCGCGCTGCCACCAGCGGGCAGCGCTCCCAGGAAACCGATCGAGCTTTGCGCAAGGCCAAGACCCTTGACCAGATAAGCGCCTTGCCACGAGAGCGCCAGCGACAGGGCCCAGTTGGCCCCGAACGACGCCGCCCAGCACGCCAAGATCGTGGGGCTCAGCAGCAATTGCGCGTAGCCGACCCGTAGGGACGATTGCGCTGCTTCCTTTGGCTTTGCGCTCTCGGTGTCCAACGCCCCTTCGCGGCCGAAGACAAGCCACAACGCGCACCAAACGAGGCCGACCAGGCCGAGCGAGCCGAACGCCCAATGCCAGGTCCAACGCACAATGATCCAGTTCAGCAGCGGCAATGCCACCAGGACGCCGATCGCCCCGCCTTGCAGAATGACAGCAGTCGGAAGGGTGCGCACTTCGTTGGGGAACCATTTGTAGGCGGAATGCAGCGCCACCGGTGCTGTCGGACCTTCACCGATCCCGAGTGCGATGCGACATGCCACCAGGGTTTCCAGCCCAACCGAGCCGATCATCGGAAACTGCGTCAGCGCCCAGATGAAGCTCATCGCCAATAGCACCCAGCGCGTCTGTACCCGGTTGACGAGAAAGCCGGTCGCGACTGACGAGACTGCGAACAGCAAGTAGAAGCTGGAACCGACCAACCCGAACTGGCGCGGGCCGAGTTGCAGCTCCTGCATGATTGGCACTGCGGCGATCCCGATCACCGCCTTGTCGGCGAAATTGATCACCATGAACATGAAGAGCAGCACCACCACGATCCAGGCGCGGCTGCGGTCGCTAGCGCGCATTGGACCAGCTCGGGAGAGTGCGAGCCGCCCGGACCTGACCACGCGCCAACAAATAGAATGCAGCGACGTGCGTGATCATCAGCACAGGCACGTAGATGATCGGGATCGCGTAAGTGGCGCCCAACTCCCCCGCCAGCGCCGCTAGGCCGACCGCGTTGCCGTGGTAGTAGTCGATGATGATGTCGGCCGCGCCGACGAGATTGAAGGCGACGACGAACAGCCAAAACAGCGGACGTATGTTGACCGTGACAAGCGCCATGATTGCCAGCACCCCGGTTGCGAGGTCACCGTAGCCGGCGAAGGTGGCGAAGCCAGCCGGCAGATTGGGGCCGACGACGCCGGGAACGAGGAAGACGAGGCCGAAGAAGCGGAAGCTGTGCAGGGTTGCGATGGCGCGTTGCGCCTCGACCTGGTCCATCGCCTTGAGCTTGGGCCACACATACGCGCCGAAGCAAAGCAGCCACGGGACGTAGCCCATCACGAGATGTATCTGGAAAACGGTTGCCGGAGACATTGGACCTCCTATCAGGTGTTGACCGACGCGGCCTCGAACACTGCGCTCAGGATGCCGACCCGGCCCTCCATCAAGTTTCGTCCCAAGTTGGCTGCAAGCTGCGCGAAGTCCGGCCCCATCACCACGCCGAGATTGGGCGAAGGCGGCGGACCCGACGCACGCAACTCAGCGATCCAGGCTTTGGCGGCCTCTGTGTCGTCTCGCCATGCGACGTTGCGGAAACCGGCTGGTTCAATCGCCTCGCGCGTCGCGGCGGCGGTCAGAAGAAAACTTGTAGCCGGCGTTCGTGCCCAGGGAACGGGATAGTGCGGCTCGCCGTCGTTCAGCACGACATCGTAGATTGCAAACCTGCCGCCTGCCTTCAGCACGCGCCGGATCTCGCGGTAGAGCCGCGCCCGATCAGAGATGTTCATTGCCACATGCTGCAACAGCACGACGTCGAAATGGCCTTCGTCGAACGGAAGGTCCAGCGCGCTGGCTGTCTCAAACGACACCCGCTCACCCTGCCCCGTTCGCTCGGTCAGATAGCGCGCCGCATCCACGAATGGGTCGCTGAGATCGACGCCCGTCACCCGGCAGCCATAGGTCGCGGCCAAAAAGCGCGCCGGCCCGCCGACGCCCGAACCGACGTCCAGCACCGACATCTCGGCGGCAATTCCAGCCAACCTGGCGAGCTCGGCGGTGGCTGCGAGCCCGCGGGTGTGAAACTGGTCGAGCGCGGCCAGCTGCTGCGGCATCAGCCGCTGTTTCTCCGGCCCGAACGCCACGAGCGCCGTCTCCAGCCGCTCGGTCAGGCCGGTCGCGCGATAGTGATCGCGCACGCCATCGAGGATATCGGTCATCGCAACACTCTCCTAAAGCATCAGATCTCACCGCATAAATACGACCGCTTCCGGCGAGCGACTATCCGCGATAATGTCGATGAGCCATGAAGCACAACTTCACAGTCAGGCACGGCGCGCTCGACGGCGTGGAGGCGTTCCTGAGTGTTGCGCAGCACCGCAACTTCCGCAAAGCGGCCGCGGAACTCGGGGTCACTCCATCGGCGATCAGCCAGGCCGTGCGCGCCTTGGAGGCGCGCGTCGGTGCGGCGCTGTTCGTCCGCACCACGCGCAGCGTCGGTCTGACCGAAGCCGGTGAGCGATTCATTTCGCGCGCGAAGCCCGCCTTCGCCGAACTCGTCGCGGCAAGCGAGGTCGCACGCGAGCTAGGGCAGCGGCCGGCCGGACTATTGCGCCTCTCAGTGCCGCGCGCGGTGGTGCCGTTTCTGTTGGAGCCGCTGATCGCATCCTTCTGCCGGACCTACCCCGAAGTCGAAGTGGAGATCGCCGCAAGCGCGGAGCTGGTCGACCTTGCGGCCGAAGGCTTTGATGCAGGCATCCGGCTGGGCCAGTTCATCGCCGCCGACATGGTCGCGGTGCGGCTGACGCCGCCGTTCCTATGGGTGGTCGTCGGCAGCCCCGAATATCTGCGGCGACGGAAACGGCCGGAGCGCATCGACGATCTGCGAGACCACGCCTGCCTGCGCATGCGCCGCTCGAACGGGTCGATTGCGCCCTGGCCCTTTGTCGACGGCAACAGGACGGTGGAGGCGATCGTCTCGGGACCGCTGATTGCCCACGACTACCCCACACTCCTCGAAGCGGCGATACAAGGCTTGGGCCTCGCGCAACTGCCCGGTCCGCTTGCCAGAGCGCCGATGGCTGAAGGCCAATTGCAAGCGCTACTAACGCCGTTCGCCGTAACCACGCCGGGGGTCTTTCTGTACTATCCAGGGAAACGTCAGGTCCTGCCCAAACTGCGTGCATTCATCGAGCACGTGAAAAGCGAGAGCGCTGATGTGCCGCGCGGCGGCACGACCGCGAGGGGATCACGCAAGCTCAACCGTGCGAACAGCAGCTGACCCGGCGACCTGGTGGGTTCTGATGCAATTGTCAAACAGCTCTCCGCTGTCATCGTCCGGCTTGACCGGACGATCCAGTATTCCAGAGGCGTCAGAGCTTGAACCGAGAAGCCGCGGGATACTGGATGCCCCGCCTTCGCGGGGCACGACGGGGAGTATGTGAGGGGGTGCGCGTCCGCATTCTCGCGGCACGACATGCCCGAGCTGTCTAGGATAGTTAGCCGAGTACCGGCGTCCATCGTCTCAACGCGTGAAGAGAGAAGGTGTAACCCACCATGGTTGGTGCGAGGAATGGCTGATTACGCTTTCCGCCTCAGCTCTTCGAGCTGAGGCGGAAAACTAATCCGCCCGACGCTCGCTGGAGACGATACCGTCCCACCCAGCCATGGCAATCTCGGCTACAGCCTGGAGTTCGGCCCTGTCGGCGCCGTCACGGGCTCGGATCGCCATCCCGCTCTGCACAGTTTGCAGAAACCTCGCGAGCTTGGCGACATCGAGAGATTTTGGCAGCTCCCCTTCTGCGACGCCCTTTTCCAAACGAGCCGTGAGCACATCAAACGCGCCACCCCGTGCCGTACGCATCAGGTCGCCCAGTTCGGTGTGGCCATCGCTTCCAACCGTCGCCAGCGTGACCATGCATCCGTGAGGCAGGTCGCAATCCGATCCCGTCATTGCAGCCGCGGAGTCTCGCAGGTACGCCAGCGCCGCGTCGCGCGCCGTGGCGGCCTTGCGAAACCGCCCTAGGACCAAGTCCTCATAGGTCGCGGAGTAGAAGCGAAGCGCTTCGGCATACAGCTCGTCCTTCGAGCCGAAGGCGGCATAGAGACTGGTCGAACCCACGCCCATCGCCTCCGTTAGGTCTGCAACCGAAGTTCCCTCGTAGCCCTTGATCCAGAACAGCTTCATTGCCTGCGCCAGCGCGGCTTCACGGTCAAACGCGCGCGGCCGACCACGTCCACGGCGTGCGCATTCTGATGAGCACTGATCCTTTTTTTGCATCGATCACTACATAAACATATTGACGCCCCTGCGCAACGATTCTAGGAAATATGAAATATGCAACGATCACTACATAAAAGGACGAATGATGATCAGTTTGGCCGGAAAACGGGCACTTGTGACCGGTGGCTCTCGGGGGATCGGGGCGGCCATCGCGCTCGTGCTCGCTGAGAACGGTGCGGACGTCGCCCTGACCTTTCAGCACGCCACCGAGCGCGCCCAAGCGGTGGTGACGTCGATCGAGCGGCATGGCCGCCGTGGCGTAGCCATCCAGGCCGACAGCGCCGATCCGGTCGCCATTAGACGGTCCGTCGATGAGGCCGTCGGAGCGTTGGGGGGGCTGGACATTCTCGTCAACAACGCCGCCATCGCGCTCTACGATACGATCGCCGACTTCAAGGTGGACGACATCGACGCGCTTCTCGCAGTCAACGTCCGCGGCCCCGTACTCGTCACGCAAGCGGCCATCCCCCACCTTGGCGCGGGCGGCCGTGTGATCACCATCGGTTCCGCCGGCGCAGAGCGCATCGTCGGGGCGACCGGTACGGTCTATTTCATGACCAAGTCCGCGCTGCAGTCCTTCACCCGCGGTCTGGCGCACGAGCTTGGGCCACGCGACATTACGGCTAATCTGGTCCAGCCGGGCTCAACCGACACTGACATGAACCCCGCGGACGGTGAGTTCTCGGACTTCCAGCGCAGCCTCATCCCGTTGGGCCGTTATGGCGCGCCTGCGGATATCGCCGCCGCCGTCGCCTTCCTCGCAAGTCCCGCCGCCCGCCAGATCACTGGGACCATCGTGAACGTCGATGGTGGGCTGTTGGCCTGAAGGCCCGCAAACTGATTGCAACAAAGGAGCAGACTAGCATTACAGTTGTAATTGACTGAGGATTCTGAATCCATGGGCAACCATGATTCGAAGATCGTGGACGCAGGC
>NZ_JBEGDB010000373.1:0-6071 GCF_043638955.1 Bradyrhizobium sp. 31Argb
CACAAAATGCTCCAGGCCAGATGGAACAACGACTTCCTTCTCCGCGCCCTCGCCCATATGCGATAGCCCTACGCTTGCGGGGGAGGTCGGATCGCATCGCCAGATGCGATCCGGGTGAGGGTTCTCTCCACACGAAGAGTCTCGCCGCGGAGACACCCTCACCCCAGCCCTCCCGGAGCGAGCTATGCTCGTCTCCCCGCAAGCGGGGGAGGGAGCGCAGTGTCGTCTGGGGCGCCACTCTAATTCCTGCGCTCCGCAACGAACCGCGCCGCCGCGCGCAGCACGTCGCCCTTCGGTCCGAACACCGACAAAGCGGCATCGGCGCGGGCGAGGAGGTCGCGGACGCGCTGCTTGGCGCCGTCGATGCCGAGCTGGGTGACGAAGGTGGTCTTGCCGAGCGCTGCGTCCTGGCCAGTCTGCTTGCCGAGCGCGGCGGCATCGCCCTCGACGTCGAGCAGGTCGTCGGCGATCTGGAAGGCTTCGCCGAGCGCGCGGCCGAAATCGTCGAGTGCCAGATATTCTTTCTCGGAGGACTGGCCGAGGATGGCGCCGGCGATGCAGCCGAAGCGGAGCAGCGCGCCGGTCTTCATCTGCTGCAGCCGCGCCACGTCCACCGGCTCGCGGTCGCCGAACCGGCCTTCGCCAGCCAGGTCCAGCATCTGCCCGCCCGCCATGCCGCCGACGCCGGAGGCGCGCGCCAGCGCGCGGGTCAGCGCCAGCCTGACGCCGGCATCGCGATGGATCTCGTCGCGGGTGATGATGTCGAAGGCGATCGTGAGGAGCGCGTCGCCAGCGAGGATCGCGGTCGCATCGTCATAGGTTTTGTGGAGGGTGGGGCGGCCGCGGCGCAGATCGCTATTGTCCATCGCCGGCAGGTCGTCATGGATCAGGGAGTAGCAGTGGATACACTCGAGCGCGGCCCCCGCCATCAGCGCGGCGTTGCGCGGCACGCCGAACACGGCGGCACTCTCGACCACCAGGAACGGCCGCAGGCGCTTGCCGCCGCCGAGGCTCGAATAGCGCATGGCCTCGATCAGCCGCCTCGGGCGGACGATCTCGTCCTGCTCCACGGTGTCGGCCAAAAGTTTCGCCAGCAGGGCCTCGGTATCGTCAGCGGTCTGGTCCAGACGCTTGGCGAATTCTGCAGTACCGGTCGTCATTAAGAATTGCTCCAGATCAGATTCCGGGGCGGACAATCGTTGATGGCATCGGCTTCGTCAATTCCGCCCGCCGGCCGGAAATGCCTTAAAAGTGCTGGAAAACCTGCCAATTATCGCGAAATCTCACCCGAAACCGGCCAATATTGCCGGCAGCGCCGACCCGCTTTCAGCCGGAACCTCCAATTTGCGCATTGTCCGGATCCTTTTGCTGCTGCTGGTGGCCGCGCTGCTCGTGCCCTACGTGCTGACACCGCTTTACCGGTCCGGCCATCCGGTCTCGGCGCTGATGGCTTGGCGTTACCTGAAGGGTGCGCCGGTCACGCGGCAATGGGTCGATTTCAATGCGATCTCGCCGTATCTCCCCCGCTCGGTGGTGGGCTCGGAGGATTCGAAATTCTGCAGCCATCGCGGCATCGACTGGGACGCGTTGCAGGATGCGATCGACGATGCCGAGGACGGCGAGCCGGGCCGGGGCGGCTCGACCATTACCCAGCAGGTCGCCAAGAACCTGTTCCTGTGGCCGGGCCGCAGCGTGGTCCGCAAGGCGCTGGAACTGCCGCTCGCCATGTGGATCGATTTCGTGCTGCCGAAGCAGCGGATCCTGGAAATCTATCTCAACATCGCCGAGCTCGGCCCGTCCGGCCAGTTCGGGGCCGAGGCCGGTTCCCAATACGCCTTCGGCCGTTCCGCGGCGACTTTGTCGCCACGCGAGGCAGCGCTGCTCGCGGCGATCCTGCCCAATCCGGTCAAGCGCAGCGCCCGCAATCCCGGTCCCGGCGTACGCCGCCTGAGCGCAACCTATATGGCCCGCGCCAGCGCGGTTCAGCGCTGCTGGAGCGAGAGCCGCGGGTTCTGAATGCGCTGCATCGGCGCCTGGGAACTAGGGTTGCCCATTGGGGTCAAGAAGTAGTAAAACTTGCTCCCGGCAGTTGAAGGAGCTCTCATGGCATCGGTCGAGAAAGTGAGCGTCGCACTGACGAGCGAGCAAATATCGGCGCTCAAGGCCGCAGTAGACGCGGGAGAGTACGCCACCACGAGTGAGATCGTCCGCGAGGCGGTGCGGGACTGGCAATTGAAGCGTGAACTACGCCAGGAAGATATCAGACGGCTTCGGCAGATGTGGGATGTCGGCATTGCGAGCGGCTCAGCCGGCGATCTGGATATGAAGAAGCTGCGTGAAGAGGCCCGCGAGCGGCTAGAGAGTGCGAAGAAAGCCTCCGGCAATGCCGACTGAGCTGGTCTGGTCGAACCAGGCGCGTACTGACCTGCTGGACATCTACGTCATGATCGGGCTTGAACAACCCGCTGCCGCCGAGCGCTATTTCGATCGCATCGAAGCCAAGGCGGAGCTGCTGAGGTCGCAGCCAAGGATGGGTGTGCGTCGGTCTGATCTTCGTCCATCAATGCGCATGCTGGTCGAGGCTCCTTATCTGCTGCTCTACCGCACCGATCCGGACACCGATGAAGGCCCGATCGACGCGATCGAAATCATCCGGGTCGTTGCCGGACGTCGGGACCTGCACGGCCTATTTTAGATAGGATGAAATTGTGCGCACTTACGGAGCCCCGCATGCGGCAATCGATAGCAAAATGATCATGTTATGTTCTGGCGGAATCGCGGAGGCTTGGCCTCGCTCGCAAGCGGAGAGGCAACGCAATCTGATCGCGTCAGGCCCTAGCTTTACGCCATCCCTTCCTCTATAAGCGCGGCCTTATTGGCATCGCAGCTCGCTTTTGACGCGCGTCCTTAATTTCGGACGATGCCTCCGCAACACCCCTAGAGGACCGTTATGGCTGTTCCCAGAAGAAAAACCTCGCCGTCGCGCCGTGGCATGCGCCGATCGGCGGATGCGCTGAAGAAACCGACCTATGTCGAGGACAAGGATTCCGGCGAGCTGCGTCGCCCGCACCACCTCGACCTAAAGACCGGCATGTACAAGGGCCGGCAGGTCCTGAAGAAGAAAGAATCCTGATCCTCGCGGGATCGGCGAACATTTGGATTCCCGGCTCTGAAAGCAGGGCCGGGATCACGATTGATTGGGCCGCCTGAAATCGGCCAATGAGTGCGATCAGACGGTCCGGGTCGGCGCGTCGAGCGTGATCCGGGAAGAGTGGCACCGGTTTTCCCTCGCGACAAACGCGTAGCGTTTGTGCGGAGGTCATGCTCAAACAATGAAATGAGATCATGATCCGATTCATCCCGATCGGATCACGCTCTCTGGGCGTTTCGCTCCTGGTTTCCTTCGCTAAGGCCTCGCTCGCATGGTCGGTTTTCCGCTGCTGCTGATTCCGCTCGCGGTCTACAACATCATCGTCTTCCTGATGCCCGGCGTTTCGCTGGCCGATCCGTTGCTGACGGTGACGCTGATGTCGGGGGCGGAATGGCCGATAACGCTGAACGACATCCTGCTGGCGCTCGGCATCCTCCTGCTGTTGCTCGAGGTCATCAAGGGCGCGCGACCGGGCGCCAAATTCGTGATGGATCATTTGCTGTCGCTGATCGTGTTCGGCGCGGCAGCCGCCGAATTCGTGCTGTGGCCGAAATTCGGCACCTCGACCTTTGGTCTGCTGACTTTGCTGGCATTGGCGGATTTCATCTCCGGAATCGCGCTTCGCACCCGCCGTCGTGCGGTGGCGCCCGCAACACCGGTGCAGCAAATCGAGCCGGAACCAGCCCCTCCGCCGCAACCCGCACCGGCGCCACCCCCACAGCCGGCTCCCGCGCCGGCCCCGCAGCCGGCTCCGCCGCCCGCTGCCTCAACGACGTCAGCGAACACGATGCCGCCGGCGGCTTCGGTCGCGGAATCGGTGCCGCTGGATCATTCCAAGCCGACGCAGGCGCAACCCGCGGTCGCCTCCCCGGACCTGCAGCCGAGCCGCAATCCGCCGACTGAACCGGAACAGCGCTGAGCGCGATCAGATGATCTGGCGCGTGCGGCGCGCGACGCCGCGCCGTTCCTGCGGATGGGCGCCATAGGCCATCTGCGCATCCGCCAGCGTGGCGCGCCGCAGCGGACGAGTCTCTGGCGCCAGCGCCGCAGTTGCGATCAGTTGGGTCACAAAGCCTGCGTCGGGCCGTGGCAGCGGCCGTTTGGACTCGGAGTGCAGGGATTCGGTCAGCGGGACGAGTTCAGCCGAGGTGGTGGCGGCGCCGGTTAAAACCTCGCCGTCCAGCACTTGCCTTGATCCGCCGGCTTCCGGCATCGCTGATCCCGCCCGATTGTCACGTTTCGGGACGCTACCATCCCCCTTGGCCTCGAACTCGCAAGGTCCATGCCGGTGCACGGGCTTTTGTTCCCGATGGCGGCAAAACGTGGTTTCCAGATTATTTATGAACTTTACCTAAGGTCTGACTGGAAACAGAGGCACACTCCGGGCTTGGAATCACTTACCCACTGTCACGTGCGTCCACCTGTATCCACTTGGCCCGTGTCCTGAATTGGCCGTGTCCTGAAACGAGGCGACAGCAGATGCCTTCCATCCCGCCAGCCGCCGACATCCTGGCTTCGCTCGGCCAAGTGACCTTTGTCTGGGATATTGCCTCCGATGCGCTCGTCTGGAGCGACAATGTGGCCTCGGTTTTCCCGGATCTCCCGGCGGAGGCGATTGCAAGCGGCGCTGCATTTTCCAGGCTGATCGAGCCATCGCGCGCGATCCGCAGCGATGCGTTCGGCCAACCCGCGCCGCTCCGCAGCGGCGAGGGCATGCCCTACCGAATAGAGTACGGCGTGCGGGCGAGCACCTCGGCGCCCGTGATCTGGATCGAGGAAACCGGCTGCTGGTTTGGCGGACCCGACGGCCGGCCCGTGCACGCCCAGGGCGTGATCAGGATCGACAATGAGCGTCATGCCCGCGACGAGCAGCTCGTGAAGCTGTCGCGACACGATCCGCTCACCGGCGAACTCAACCGCACCCATCTGATCGCCGCGCTCGCCGAGGCGATCGAGGAGGCTACACGCTTCCGTTCGTCCTGCGCCTTCATGCTGATCGGCATCGACCATCTGGCGCGCATCAACGACGCCTTCGGCTTCGACGTCGCCGACGCCGTGATCGCGGAGATCAGCAAGCGCATCCGCGCCCGCCTGCGCGGCGGCGACGTGCTCGGGCGTTTCTCCGGCAACAAGTTCGGGCTGATCCTGCGCAACTGCACCGTCGACGATGCCAATGTCGCCGCCGAACGTTTTCTCACCGCCGTGCGGGAGGAGATCGTGCCGACCAGGTCGGGCCCCGTCTCGGTGACGGCGTCGATCGGCGCGGTCAGCGTGCCGCGCCACGCCCGCAATGCCGATGAGGCGATCAACCGCGCCCAGGAGACGCTCGATACCACCAAGAGCCGCCGCGCCGGCTCGTTCCTGCTTTGGAAGCCGAATGTCGAGCGCGACGCTCAGCGCCGCGTCAACATCCGCGTCACTGACGAGATCGTCACCGCGCTGAACGAACGGCGCATCGTCGTGGCGTTCGAGCCGGTGGTCGAGGTGCAATCGCGGCAGCCTGCCTTCTACGAGTGCCTGGTGCGCATGCAGCAGGAGGACGGGCGGGCATTGTCGGCGCCCGACATCGTGCCGGTCGCCGAGCGTCTCGGCCTGATCCGGCTGGTCGATCACCGCGTGCTCGAGCTTGCGGTGGCCGAGCTTGCCGCTTCACCCGAGGTTCAGCTCAGCCTCAACATCTCGCCTGATACCACGATGGATCCGGACTGGCTGGCCGGAATCGAATCGCTGATGGCCGCGCATCCCGGCGTCGGCGAGCGCCTGATCGTCGAGATCACGGAGACGGTGGCGATCAGCAATCTCGACGAGGTGCGCGGCTTCGTCACGCGCCTGAAGAATTTCGGCAGCGCATTGCCTCATCAAGAATGTTACCGGAGAACTGACCGTCAGGATTGGGGCGGCGACACCGAATCGGATCGGT
>NZ_JBEGDB010000374.1:0-6055 GCF_043638955.1 Bradyrhizobium sp. 31Argb
TTCCTCCTAAAAGAAAGCCTTGAATCACGTTCAATCTGATTTGAGAATCCCAAGAGTCCACACGGCCTAGAGCTTCGATTCTGATTGAATCAGAACCGAAGCTCTAGATTCTTGTTCTGACGCGTTTTCTTCACGCGAACCGGCGTCCACTTCGCTCGAAAACGCTCTATTCATCCGACGCCGGACCGCACCAGCCCGGCAGGTAGATCGCGTCCTTGCTCTTCGCCGCGGCGAGCGCCTTCTCCATTGCCGTGTCGAAATCAGCTTCCACGAGCTTGCGCGCCACCTGGCGACGCAGGAAATCCGCCCACAGGAACTCACTGAATGGCGTGGTATCCTTGGCAAAACCGCCTGCACGGCGCAGTTCGCCGGCGAGGCTGCGGAACGGATCGTCCTTCAGGTCGACCACCGATTTCGGCAGATCGCGAAAATGCCTGCGATCACCCTTGGCGTCGTAGGGATAGACCCAGCGCTTGTTGTCCATCACGCCCCAGAACGCATCGCGCTGGACCATGGTGAGATCGCCGATCACGGTGACAAGCACATCCTTGACGCCCTCATCGTGCAGCGCGCGGGCGAGATGGTGATGGTCGACGACGTAGTGGCGCTCATCGGGCCCGAGCACCACCGGGATCATGTGCTGGCCCAGCATTTCGGCGCGCTTCTTCGCCGACTTGTGCTCGCGCCAACGCTGGCGCTTCTCCTTCACCTCCCTCATGCCGACCGTCATCTGAGTCGGGCGCAGGGACATGATCGTAACCGGCTTGAGAATCGGCTCACGCGTATTTGCCATGGTTCAACTCCCTATTGCTGCCGACGGAAACCATCGAGGGCCGGTTCCACTATGGCACGGCGCCACCAGGGATTGAATTCCTCGATCTTCCGTCTCGACGAGCTGTGAACGGAGGATCCCCCACGTCGCGCGAGGGTGCATCGCACACATCGCCGCGATGCCTTGCGCCCATCGCCCCACCATCAGTTCCATGAAGTGCCGCGGGGTCACGTTGCGAGAACGCGCACCAATATTTTACGTGAGAGGCGCGCACGGCGTGCTAAACAGGATCACAACTTCTGCGGACGGACGGCAGTGAAAACCCAGCGGCCTATCAGCTCGGACGGCGAGCACGTGGTGCTCAAATTCCGACCGCGCACCTCCGACCATCCGCCCGCCCGCCACGAGCAACCGCTTGAGGCGGGAAAGCCCGGGCAAGTCGCCCAGGACCTCTCCCGTTACGAGCGCCCGCGCGAGCAGCCCGATGACTTCCGCCAGCGCATGCTGGCCAATATCGCGGCCTTCGCTTTCACGGTGGCGCTAACCGCAATCGGCATCTGGTTGGCCGTGAGCATCGCCGACCTGCGCAAAACTCAGGATTGCGTCCTGATGGGCCGGCGTGACTGCGCACGGATTTCAGTGATGCCGAGGGGCTAGCGCTGGAACCGCAGCGGTATCTGCTGCCTAGCAAAGCGGCTCCACAGACAAGGCCAAGCTCCATTGAACTCGCGGCCCCGCTCCGATATACGGGCACTCGAGTCCGCCCGGGGGAACAGGGCATTTCGGGACAACGCCGCCCGCCACCTCCCGACCGTCCCGGAATTTACCGCCAATATATCAAAGGCTTAGTGATGTCTTCCACATTCGAGCAGATCGCCAACATTATCGCCGAGACTTGCGATATCCCGCGCGACACGATCAAGCCGGAAAGCCATGCCATCGACGATCTGGGGATCGACAGCCTCGACTTCCTCGACATCGCCTTTGCGATCGACAAGGCGTTCGGGATCAAGATGCCACTCGAGAAGTGGACCCAGGAAGTCAACGACGGCAAGGCCACGACCGAGCAGTACTTCGTGCTGAAGAACCTCGCTGACCGCATCGACGAACTGGTCGCGGCCAAGAACGCAGGCACGGGCACGGCGTCGGGCTCGTAACCGAGCGCCCCATGCAGCTCGAATATTTCACGCTCATCGATCGCATCGTCGACCTCAACATCGGCGACAAGACGATCGTGGTGGAGGCTGACGTTCCGCAGACCAGCACGATCTTCGAAGGCCATTTCCCGGGCTATCCGATCATGCCTGGCGTGCTCCTGACGGAAGCGATGGCGCAGTCGTCCGGCTGGCTGCTGCTCGGCCTGATGAAGTTCGAACGGATGCCCTTTCTCGCGATGATCAAGGAAGCCAAGATGCGCGGCTTCGTCAACCCGGGCGAGGTGCTGACGATCGAGGCCAAGGTCGAGCATGAAGGTTCGGGCTTTGCGGTGACGTCGGCCAAGGTTCGGGTAGGCAAGGAATTGAAATGCAGCGCCGATCTGACGTTCCGCCACATCCCCTTCCCCCATCCCGATCTGCGCGTGCACATGGACGCGATGGCCAAGAAGATCGGCTTTCCGCAGCGGGCACTGACGCATGACTGAGCGGAAGGAAGTCTGGATCACCGGCATTGGCGTCCTGTCGTCGCTCGGCGAAGGACCGGACGCGCATTGGGATGCGCTCAACGCCAAGCGCATCAACATCGACGACAAGCGGTTCGCGCCCTACATCGTCCATCCGCTCGCCCCCGTCAGCTTCGACGCGCAGATCCCGAAGAAGGGCGACCAGCGCCAGATGGAAGCCTGGCAGCGCATCGGCACCTATGCCGCGGGGCTGGCGCTGGATTCGGCCGGCGTCAAAGGCAATCAGGAAATCCTGTCCCGCATGGACATGATCGTCGCGGCTGGCGGCGGCGAGCGCGACCTCGCGGTCGATACGGCGATCCTGAACGCCGACGCGCGCGGCAACTTCAGCCCCGGCTTCCTCAACGAGCGCCTGATGAGCGAACTGCGTCCGACGCTGTTCCTGGCGCAGCTCTCCAACCTGCTCGCCGGCAATATCGCAATCGTTCATGGCGTCCGCGGCACCTCGCGCACTTTCATGGGTGAGGAAGCCTCCAGCATCGACGCGGCGCGGATTGCGCTGGCGCGCATCGAGGCCGGCCAGAGCGACATTGCGCTGGTTGGCGGCGCCTACAATGGCGAACGCCTCGACCTGCTCGTCCTGTTTGAATTCGGCGACTTCAACCTGACCGGCGAGTTCGCGCCGGTCTGGGCCCGCGAGAACAACAGCGGATTCGCGCTTGGCTCCGCCGGCGCGTTCCTGGTGCTGGAATCCCGTGAGCACGCCGAGGCGCGCGGCGCCAAGCCTTATGCCAAGCTCTCCAAGGTGGTCGCCGACCTCGCGCAGCGCAAGCAGCCGGGCGCGGTGACGAAGTCGCTGGAGGCGTTGTGGTCGAAACTCGGCGTCGGCGACGATGTCGGCGTGGTCGTCACCGGCGCCACCGGCGCCGAGCCCGTCACGTCGGAAGAGCGCGCGTTCCTGCGCCAGCACCAGGGCCTTGCCGTGCGCGCCACCGGAACGATGTTCGGCCACACCGTGGAGGCCCAATTCCCGCTCGGCGTTGCCCTGGCGGCGCTCTCGGTCTCACGCGGCGCGCTGTTTCCGCCGAACGATCCGACCGGGTTCGAGGTTGAAAAGTCGGATCCGCCGACTCAGATTGTAGTGATGGGAACCGGTCACTGGCAGGGCGAAGGGATGGCCCTGGTTGAGGCCGTCAAGTAGGGCGCATTCGCGCAGCATCGACGGGGGAAGCATGGCGACACCACGCGATAAATTTGGCAGGCCGATCGTTGTCGTGACCGGCATGGGCATCGTCACGTCGCTCGGCGGCGGCAAGACGGACAATTGGGCCAAGCTCGTTGCCGGCGAATCCGGCATCAAGACGGTCACCCGTTTTCCGATCGATGGACTGAGGACCACGATGGCCGGAACGGTGGATTTCGTCACCGTCGATCCCTTCACCTCGACCCTCCTTTCCGAGCGCATCGCCGAAATCGCCACCGAAGAGGCGCTGGCGCAATCCGGTATTGGCAGCAAGGGTGACTTTCCAGGTCCCCTCTTCCTCGCGGTCGCGCCGGTCGAGACCGAATGGCCGCAACGGCTCGAACTCGGGCGCACGATCGACAAGGAGGAGTTCGACTACTACGACATGTTGCGCGCGAGCGGCGGCGGCAGATTCGCCCCCTATCATGATCGCTTCATGTTCGGTTCGGTCGCAAAACACCTCGCCGAAAATTTTGGTACCAAGGGCTCGCCGATCTCGCTGTCGACCGCCTGCGCCTCCGGCGCGACCGCGATCCAGCTCGGCGTGGAGGCAATCCGTCGCGGCGAGGCGGATGCGGCCCTGTGCGTTGCGACCGACGGCTCGGTGAATCCGGAAGCCGTGGTCCGCTTCTCCCTGCTCTCGGCGCTGTCGACGCAGAACGATCCGCCGCAGGGAGCGTCAAAGCCGTTCTCCAAGAACCGCGATGGCTTCGTGATGGCCGAAGGCGCCGGCGCGCTGGTGCTGGAGAGCTATGAGGCGGCCACCGCGCGCGGCGCGACGATCCTGGGCGTCGTCGCCGGCTGCGGCGAACTGACTGATTCGTTCCACCGCACCCGCTCGAGCCCGGACGGCAAGCCGATCATCGGCTGCATGCGCAAGACGCTGGCTGACGCCGGGATGGAGCCGGAACAGATCGACCACATCAACGCGCACGGGACAGCGACGCCCGAGAACGACAAGATGGAATATCTGACGACCTCGGCGGTGTTCGGCGAGCAGATCTCGAAGATTCCGGTGTCGTCGAACAAGTCGATGGTCGGCCACACAATCTCCGCGGCCGGTGCGGTCGAGGCGGTGTTCTCGCTGCTCACGCTCGAGCATCAGCGGATTCCGCCGACCATCAATTATGACGTGCCTGATCCGACCATTCATTTCGACGTGGTCGGCAACAAGGCGCGCGACGCCCGCGTCACTGCCGTGATGTCCAACTCGTTCGGCTTTGGCGGGCAGAACGCCTCATTGATCCTGACACGCGAGCCGGCCTAGAGCATGATCCGAGGAACTGGTCTCCGGTTTTCTGAAGAGATCATGCTCAACCAAACGCCGCGCCGCTTGTCGCGATGAACCGCCTGCAGCTCCTTCGCGCCCGCGCGCGCCTTCGCGACGCCGTCAAGCCCGTGGGCGACGCGGCGGTGGGCGCGCTGACGATCGCGCTGTTGCGTACCACGCGCTGCTTCGATCCGTTCAAGACCGCCGATTTCTTCGGGCGCGCCGCGCATTTCATCGGTCGCAGGCTGCGTGAGGACCGGATCGGTCGCGAGAATCTGAAGGCCGCGTTTCCGGAAAAATCGCCTGAGGAGATCGAGAAGATCCTGGCCGGCGTCTGGGACAATCTCGGCCGCATCGGCGCCGAGTTCGCCCATCTCGACCATATCTGGGACTACGACCGCGACCATCCCGAAAACAGCCGCATCGAATTGCCGCCGCGGACCATCGAGCTGTTCGACCAGATCAGGGACGACGGCAAGCCGGCGCTGATCTTTGCCGCGCATCTCGGCAATTGGGAATTGCCGGCGCTGGCGGCTGTCGCGCACGGGCTCGACACCGCGATCCTGTTCCGACGGCCGAACAGCGAAGCCGCGGACCGCGCGATCGAGAAGATCCGCGCGATCAAGATGGGCACGCTGATCCCCGCCGGCCGCGACGCGCCGCTCCGGCTTGCACAGGCGCTGCAAGACAACAAGCACGTCGCCATGCTGGTCGACCAATATCTGACCAACGGCGTCGAGGTCACCTTCTTCGGCCGCAAGACCAAGGCCAACCCGACGCTGGCGCGGCTCCGGCGTCAGGTCGAATGCCCGATCCACGGCGCCCGCATCATCCGCCTGCCCAATAACCGCTTCCGCGGCGAACTGTCAGAGGAAGTGAAGCCCGTGTTCAATGCGTCCGGAGAGATCGATATCCAGGGCACGATGCAGGCCGTCACCAACGTGATCGAAGGCTGGGTGCGCGAATATCCGGACCAGTGGCTCTGGCTGCACCGCCGCTGGCGGTGAGCTGAAGCCTATACCGCCCCGTCATTGCGAGGAGCGTAGCGACGAAGCAATCCATGCCTCCACTTGTGGATCGGGATAGGGGGAAGCCTCGCGGCTTCGCCCCTCCCACACCACCGGACGTACGGGTCCGTATCCGGCGGTT
>NZ_JBEGDB010000375.1:0-6043 GCF_043638955.1 Bradyrhizobium sp. 31Argb
CGTTTGAGATTTCGACAACCTCATTCTGGCACAACTGATGCCGTAGGGGGCCGTCCACCCCATCAACCACAGGCCTAAATTGGTGAAGCGGCAACTGCCCTCAGCGCAAAAAAGATAGATCACGCGGTATGGGTCCCGGGTCAAGCCCGGGACGACGAGCGATCTAGTCCCGCACCCGCGTCACCAGCGCGAGCCCCGCGAGGAAGAACAGCACCAGCACCGCCATGCCGGCCTTCTGGCTCGCGGTCGCCGCGGTGATGGCGCCGATCAGGAGCGGGCCCATGAACGACGTCACCTTGCCGGTCAGCGCGAACAATCCGAAATACTGCGCGATGCGATCCTTCGGCGCGAGCTGGATGAGAAGCGTGCGCGAGGCCGCCTGCAACGGCCCGCCGGCGGCGCCGATCAAACAGCCGAGCACGAGATAGGCGCGCTCGGCCGCACCGGCGAACAGCGCACCGCCCGGCTCGGGCGGCGCAACCGGCACGAACAGGATCGAATCCTTGTCGACGAGCAGAATAGCCGCGATCGAGAACAAGAGGATGATCAAGCTGCCCACGATCACGCGCTTCGGGCCCAGGAGATCGTCAAGCTTGCCCCCGAGCCAAGCGCCGAACACACCGGCGATTGCGAGGATGATGCCGAAGGTGCCGATCTGGATCGTGCGCCAGCCGAAGGTGCCGGCAGCGTAGATGCCGCCGAACGCGAACAGCGATACCAGTCCATCGGCGTAGATCATGTTGGCGAGCAGGAACGTCGCGAGCGATTTCCGCCTCAGCAGTTCGCCGATCGTTTGCTTCAATTCGCGCAAACCCTCGCGCAGCGCCTGCCGCACCGGCCGCTTCGCCGGATAATCCGGCGTGAACAGAAACAGCGGCGTCACGAACAGGATGAACCAGAGGGCGGTCAAAGGTCCGGTGATGCGGTCGCCCGCATGCGTGGCGGGATCGAGCCCGAACAGCGGCTTGAAACCGAACAGCGTGCGCCCGCTGTCAGGGCTGGCCGCGAGGAAGCCGAGCACCAGGAACAGGCTGAGCACGCCTCCGACATAGCCGGTGGCCCAGCCGGTTCCTGAGAGGCGCCCGATCCGGTTCGGCGGCACCAGGGTCGGCATCATCGCATTGTTGAAGACGGTGGCGAACTCGGCGCCGACAGAGGCAAGCGCATAGGCGAACAGAAGCGGCGGGATGATGCTGGCATCGCCGGGCCGGCCGATCCACATCAGCGAGGAACCGAGCACGAGCAGCGCGCCGAAACCCGCGATCCACGGCTTGCGCCGACCGCTGGCGTCCGCGATGGCGCCGAGCACCGGCGACAATAGCGCGATCGCAAGTCCCGCTGCAGCGGTGGCAAAGCCCCACATCGCCTGCCCGCTCGCTGGATCGGGCGCGACGAAACCTGCAAAATAGGGCGCGAAGACGAAGGTCGTGATCAGCGTGAAATAAGGCTGCGCGGCCCAGTCGAAAAAGATCCAGCTAACGACGGCGGCACGGCTTGGATATTCCTTCGGCAACTCCGCGTTGCCTGCCTCGCTGATTGCCATGTCCATGCGAAAATCGTCCTGCCCCAATCACGAACAGGCGCTTTGCCTGTCGGCTTCAAATCCATATAGCATGCGGCGCTTACGCGAGCGCTTCACTTCGGCTCCAACCGCGGTGAAATATTGATGACAGCTTCCTCAAATCGTTGGCGCAGGATTGTCGCGACTGTTGTGCTCGTGGTCTTCACGATCATGCCGGCGGCCGCGCAGGAACAGCGCCGCTTCTACATGCCACCGGCTGCCGACACCATGCGGGGCATTGCCGCCGAGCATGGCATGGTGGTGGCACAGGAAAAACTTGCAGCCCGCGTCGGCGCCGACATCATGCGCCAGGGCGGCAACGCCGTCGATGCGGCGGTCGCGACCGGCTTTGCCATGGCGGTGACCTATCCGCGCGCCGGTAATATCGGCGGCGGCGGTTTCATGGTGATCCACCTCGCCGACCGCAACGAGGATATCGCGATCGACTATCGCGAGACCGCCCCTGGCGCCATCACCCGCGACATCTTCCTCAATGCCGAGGGCAAGCCCGATCCCGACAAGTCGCGCAATTCCGCGCTCGGCATCGGCGTGCCCGGCACCGTTGCCGGCCTCGCGCTGGCGCTGGAGAAATATGGTTCGGGGAAATTCACGCTGGCGCAGATCGTCAAACCCGCGATCGATCTCGCGCGCGATGGACTTCCCGTTGCGGACGATATCGCGGACACGTTGTCGGACATGTATCGCCGCATGGCGCGCTGGCCGAACTCCGCCAGAACGTTCTCCCGCGCAGATGGCTCGCCGCTGCATGAGGGCGACACGCTGATCCAGAGCGATCTCGCGGTCACGCTCACCGCGATCGCCGAACAGGGTCCGCGCGGCTTCTACGAGGGGCTGGTCGCGGAAAAGCTCGTCAAGGCTATCAGCGATGCCGGTGGCATCATGGCGCTGGATGATCTGAAATCCTATCAGCCCGTGATCCGCACGCCGGTGCGCGGCACCTATCGCGGCTATGACATCGTCTCGATGCCGCTACCTTCCTCGGGCGGCATCGTGCTGCTGGAGATCCTGAACATCCTCGAGGGTTTCCAGATGTCCGACATGAAGCAGGCCTCGGCCGCTTCGCTCCATGTCATGATCGAAGCGATGAAGCGCGCCTATGCCGATCGCGCCCGCTATCTCGGCGATCCCGCCTTCATCAATGCGCCGACGGTCGCTTTGCTCGACAAGAGCAATGCCGCCAAGCAGCGCGCCACCATCGATCTTGCCCGCGCCACGCCCTGGGCCGAAGCGGCCGCGGTGCCGCCGCGCGAAGGTTCCAACACCACGCATTATTCCGTGGTCGACGAACACGGCAATGCGGTCAGCAACACCTATACGCTGAACTTCCCCTATGGCGTCGGCCTCGTCGCCGAGGGCACCGGCGTGCTGCTCAACAACGAGCTCGACGATTTCACCGCCGCGCCCGGCGCCTCGAATGCATTCGGCCTGGTCGGCTTCGAGGCCAATCTGCCCGGTCCGGGAAAACGGCCGTTGTCGTCGATGTCGCCGACCATCGTGCTGAGGAACGGCAAGCCGGTGCTGGTGACGGGCACGCCCGGTGGCAGCCGCATCATCTCCGCCGTGACGCAGGTGATCGTCGATGTCATCGACTACAAGATGGATATCGCCGCCGCAGTCGCCGCTCCGCGCGTGCATCATCAATGGCTGCCGGATGAAGTGCGGATCGAGAAGGGATTTCCCGATGACGTGCTGGCCGAGCTCAGGGCCAAAGGCCACAAGCTCGTCGAGCCGCTCGGCTATTCCTCCGCCAACTCGATCCTGGTGACATCGAACGGCCCGCTCGGCGCCCCCGATCCCCGCACCCGCGGCGCTGACGCGGCGGGGTATTGACGGAGCCGCGCAGCTAAAGCGTAGGGTGGGCAAAGCGAAGCGTGCCCACCCTCAGCACTCCGCCCGTCATGGTGGGCACGCTTCGCTTTGCCCACCCTACATTCTCGCGATAGATTTACCTTTCCCGCAAGCCGGCCGCATGCAATAGGGCCGATCAAGAAGAAACTCGCGGAGACCTCAACATGACGACATCGGATCCATCGAAGGCGATGGAAGTCGCTGAAATCCACGACACCAGCCTGCTCGCCTTCTACCGCGACATGAACCTGCAGGAGCGGCGCACCTTCTGGGCCTGCGCCTCGGGCTGGGCGCTCGACGGCATGGATTTCATGATCTATCCGCTCGTGATCGGCACCATCATCACGCTGTGGAAGGTCGATGCCGGCACCGCGGGCCTTGCGGGCACGGTGACGCTGCTCTCGTCGGCCATCGGCGGCTGGCTCGGCGGTTATCTCGCCGACCGCATCGGTCGTGTCAGGACGTTGCAAATCACCATTCTCTGGTTCTCGTTCTTCTCGCTGATCTGCGCGGTCGCGCAGAATTTCGATCAGCTCCTGATCGCGCGGGCAATCCTGGGCTTGGGCTTCGGCGGCGAATGGGCGGCGGGCGCGGTGCTGATGGGCGAAGCGATCCGGCCGCAATATCGCGGACGCGCGGTCGGTTCGGTGCAATCGGGCTGGGCGGTCGGCTGGGGCCTGGCGGTGCTCGCGCAGGCGATCCTGTTCTCGATTCTTCCCGCGGAGACCGCGTGGCGCTGGATGTTCGTGATCGGCGCGCTGCCGGCGCTCTTGGTGTTCTATCTGCGCCGCTACGTCACCGAACCTGAGATCGCGGCGGCGACGCGCGTGAAGCAGCAGGCCGAAGGCGACCGGCCGTCGCTCTGGGAGATCTTCCAGGGACCGATCCTGAAGACGACCATCCTGGCGGCGCTGGCGGCGACGGGCTGCCAGGGCGGCTACTACGCCATCACCTTCTGGGTGCCGCGCTTCCTCACCACGGAGCGGCACCTTTCGATCGTCACCTCGACCGGCTATCTCGCGGCGCTGATCATAGGCTCGTTCATCGGCTATCTCGTCGGCGCCTGGCTCGCCGATCGCATCGGCCGTCGGAACCTGTTCCTGACCTTCTCGCTCGGCGCCATCGCTGTCGTGCTGGTCTATACGCAAGTGGAGATCAGCAACGAATTGCTGTGGGTGTTGGGCTTTCCGCTCGGCTTCTTCGCGTCAGGCTATTTCTCCGGCATGGGCGCGTTCCTGACCGAGCTCTATCCGACGCGGCTGCGCGGCTCCGGACAGGGCTTCTGCTATAATTTCGGCCGCGGCATCGGCGCGCTGTTCCCGTACCTCGTCGGCGCGCTCTCGACCACGACCTCGCTCGCTAATGCGATCGCGATTTTCGCGGTCGCCGCTTACGCTGTATTCTTCCTGGCCGCCTACGCGCTGCCGGAGACGCGCGGACGAGTGTTGCATGCAGATGGATAAATAACACGGGAGGTTCGGATGACGTCGCTCAAAGGCAAGACGCTGTTCATCACCGGTGCGAGCCGCGGCATCGGGCTCGCGATTGCGCTGCGGGCGGCACGCGATGGCGCCAATATCGCGATCGCCGCCAAGACCACGGAGCCGCACCCGAAACTGAAAGGCACGATCTACACCGCCGCCGACGAGATCCACGCCGCCGGCGGCAAGGCGCTGCCGGTCGTCTGCGATATCAGGGACGAGGCGCAGGTGATCGCGGCGATCGACAAGACGGTCGCCGAATTCGGCGGCATCGACATCTGCGTCAACAATGCCAGCGCGATCAGCCTGACCAACTCGCAGGCCACCGACATGAAGCGGTTCGACCTGATGATCGGTATCAACACCCGCGGCACCTTCATGGTGTCGAAATATTGCATTCCGCATCTGAAGAAAGCAGTAAACCCGCACATCCTGATGCTGTCACCACCACTCGACATGAAAGCAAAATGGTTCGAGCATTCCACCGCCTACACCATGGCGAAGTATGGCATGAGCATGTGCGTGCTGGGGCTCTCAGGCGAATTGCGATCGGCCGGTGTCGCCGTCAACGCGCTGTGGCCGCGCACGACGATCGCCACCGCCGCGGTCGGCAACCTCCTCGGCGGCGACGCCATGATGCGTGCCAGCCGCACACCCGAGATCATGGCCGATGCCGCGCACGTCATCCTGACCAAACCGGCGCGCGAATTCACCGGGCAGTTCTGCATCGACGACAAGGTGCTCTATGACAGCGGCGTGCGCGATTTCGAGCGCTACCGCGTCGACCCGAAGGTCGCGCTGATGTCGGATTTCTTCGTACCCGACGACGATGTGCCGCCGCCCGGCGTCACCGTCCAACCACTGCCTTCCGTTGGCGAAGCCCAGAAGTCACGGTAGAACTCGATCGAAGCAAGCACGGAGCCTCTTCTCCCTCTCCCCGTTCTTCACGGGGAGAGGGTCGGGGTGAGGGGCTGCCTCCGCGAACTGGGTGATAGGTGAACTCGCGGAGAGTCCCCCTCACCCGGAATTCAAGCTGCGCTTGCATTCCGACCTCTCCCCGCTTGCGCTGTCATATTCGCACATCTTGCGAAGGAATTTGATCGCTGATTCCGTGAGTTGAACGATGATTCGC
>NZ_JBEGDB010000376.1:0-6011 GCF_043638955.1 Bradyrhizobium sp. 31Argb
TGAACGCCGAGGAGTTGCTCTTGCGTTTCAAGCGCAATGAGAGCGATGAGGGCGCAATGTTGCGTGATCTCCTGCTCACGCAACGCTCGACCGAAGGGGATATCGGCAACTGGCTGGCTGCGATGATCGCGCGTCGCGCGATCGAGCCAAATCACCTCTGGGAAGACCTCGGATTGCGCAATCGTGGCGAATTATCCCGCCTCTTAAGCCGCCATTTCGCGCCGCTCGCCGCGCGCAATGTCAACAATATGCGCTGGAAGCGGTTCTTCTATCGCATGCTGTGCGAGGGCGACGGCCTTGTGATGTGCACGACACCGGTGTGCACGCAATGTAAGGACTTCAACCGCTGCTTTGGCGATGAAAGTGGCGAGAGCCGGATGGCTGAGCGCCGGCGTGACGTTCTGTTGCGGGCGGCTAACCCGGACGCCGCCAGCATCTGGCCTATGTGAGCAACACGGGATGGATCGTCCGTTGGCCAGACTTCCAACCGATGACCGCGCGGATCGCGCTGGCTTCGACGAGGTGCAGGTGGATACGACCTGCGCCCAATTCAGCAGGCAATGTCCCGACGCCGGCTGGAAGGATATGTTGCTCAAGGCCGGGCTGCGCCCGACGCGCCGGCGCGTGATCTTAAGCGAGTTGTTGTTTGCCAGGGGCGAGCGGCATGTCACCGCAGAGATGTTATTTGCCGAGGCGCGTGAGACCGGCTTTCCGGTCTCACAGTCTACCGTCTACAAGACTTTGAACCAGTTCACGCGAGCCGGCCTATCGGGTCGGATCCGTGTTGACGGTTCGCGATCATTTTTTGACACCAACACCACGCCGCATCCGCATTATTATCTGGGCGGCGACGATATCCTGCTCAACGGTCCCGATGCGAATCCCCTGCTTGTGAATGTTCCCGTGCCGCTGCCGGCCACGCAGTCTCGCGCGTCGATCTGATCATCCATCTGGGTCGCAAGCCGAGTTGATGCCAAGCGATCGCGCCCTGAGATAAGCCGACGCGTCGACTTTGCCACGCTGTCGCGTTTGCGACAACCCGGCTGAGCCAAAAACTGTGTGCTTGTTCAACAGCTTGGGGCGGGTGCCGGCGTGGCATGCGGGTTGCTGAAGCCTTGCTTTGCCAAAGACAACAAGGAGCTTCGCATGATCGCCGCCGCCTCTGCCAAACCGTCATGGTCCGAGACGGCATCGGGAAGTCCGATCGTGCTCAACGATACGACACTGCGCGACGGCGAACAGGCGCCTGGCGTTGCCTTCACCACCGACGAAAAGGTGGCGATCGCGCGGGCGCTGGCGCGGGCCGGCGTTACCGAGATCGAAGCCGGGACGCCGGGGATGGGCAGTGAAGAGATCGCCGCCATCCGCGCCATCGTTGAGGCCGGTCTCCCGCTCACCATCATCGGCTGGTGCCGGATGCGTGAAGCCGATGTCGATGCGGCGATCGAGGCCAAGGTGTCGATGGTCAATGTCTCGATTCCGGCATCTGACGTGCAGATTGCCGCCAAGCTTAGCGGTGACCGCGAGCTGGCGCTAGAGCAGGTGAGGCGGGTGGTCAGTTACGCCCGCGAGCGGGGGCTTGAGGTCGCCGTCGGCGGCGAAGACTCCTCCCGCGCTGACGTCGATTTTCTCATCACGCTGATCGCCATCGCAAAAGCCGCGGGCGCACGGCGCTTTCGCATTGCCGATACGCTCAGTGTGCTTGATCCCGACTCCACCTATGCGCTGATCGCGCGTTTGCGCGCGACCACCGATCTCGAGCTCGAATTTCACGGCCATGACGATCTCGGGCTCGCAACCGCCAATACGCTCGCCGCCATCAAGGGGGGCGCGAGCCACGCCTCGGTGACCGTCATAGGGCTCGGCGAGCGAGCGGGCAATGCGCCGCTGGAAGAAGTCGCCGTCGCGCTCAAACAGCTCTACGGGCGCGCCACCGGCATCGTGCTGCCGGAGCTCGAGAACGTCGCCGCGGTAGTGGCAGCCGCGGCTGCACGTGCAATTCCTCTGAACAAGGCCATCGTCAGGGAGCATGTGTTCACCCATGAATCCGGCATTCATGTGCATGGCTTATTGCAGGATCAACGCACCTATCAGTGGCTCGACCCCCATTTGCTTGGTCGGTTCAATCATATTGTGATCGGCAAGCATTCCGGGCTGTCCGCGATCACGACGCTCCTTGACGAGTTGCAGCTCGCCGCCAGCTCCGAGGAGACAAAACAGATCCTCTCGCGGGTGCGAAAACATGCCACCGAGCACAAGCGGCCGGTGGCGCGCGAGACGGTGGTGGCGATCTGGCGCGACATCCGCGAGCGCTCGTTGACAAATTGCGCGTGAGGCGGGCCATGGTCCGGCACCATTACGGCCGATCACTTCGAAACCGTGGGCGCGCCGCGGAAATCCTCGCTGCTCGCACTGATGCGCCAACGCATAGTCTACGTAGGCAATATAGAGCGCCGCGTGCGCGAAGCAGCGTCGCAAGAAGTGACCAGCCTGTGCTGCGTCCCGACCACCGGCCGGAGGGCCTAACCCAAAGGAAAGTTTCGATGAGCAACAAACAGAGGGCAGCCAGCATCCTGGATCGGCTCAACAAGGCCTCGTCGGCTGAAGATTTTTTTGCGCTGCTTGGCGTCGACTACGACCCCAAGATCGTCAATGTCGCGCGCCTGCATATCTTAAGGCGCATGGGGCAATATCTCGCCAAGGAACAATTCGAAGGTAGCGCAGAGGCGGAGGTCACGGCGCGGTGCAAGGCGGTGCTGGAGCAGGCTTATGCCGATTTCGTGGCGTCCTCGCCGATCGATCAGCGGGTGTTCAAGGTCTTGAAGGATGCGGTCGCCGAGCCCAAGAAACCGGCGGCCTTCGTGCCGTTGAGCTCGCTGAAATAGCCTCATGTATCAGTTCAGATCTGCCTGCATGTCGGTGCGGTGTGTTGTGCCATTCGCCTTCCTCCAGATCAACTCTCTACAGCAACGCGCGAAGCCACGCTGTCGCCTTCCCGACGTATGGGCGGATTGTATTGTCTGCGATGCTAACTGACCCCTCATCAATTTTTCTCAAGTCATTGATCGGAGCTCTGATTTTCGATCGCGTGCAACTGGTACGACACTTGCTGTTCTCCGGCCAAGTCCGTCATTGGCGCCGGCGTACACAGAATTGTTGCCGTCCGAGATGAGATTTGGAGAAAGACCAATCATGTTACCGTTACTGCTCGCCGCTTGCGCCGGCGTCATCTTGTGGCTCACGCTCGCGTTAATGCCGTTCGAACTTATCTTTGACGCCGTTGAGGCTGGGATTGACCGGGCGTTGGCCGCTAATGGGTAACTCGCGTTTCCACGCTACCTCTGGAGAAGGCATGCACAGTATCGTTTCCATCAAGCAGGTTCCCGATTTCGCGCAGATCGGCGTCAATCCCCTTACCAACACGATCTTGCGTCAGGGTCGGCGAGTATCGTCAAACAAGACGCCTTGTTTGCGCGCGAGGCCGCGCGCTTATTGCGTGAAAAGTTCTCCAGTAAGATCACCGCGCTCACCAGGCTCGATGTGTAGCGCCGCGCCGAACGCGGCGCGTCGATGTTGCGCACAGAGCTGCCGTGCCTTGCCAACCATGCCGGAAGCGAGCCAGATCTGCCGCGGTCTCATAACCGACGCCCTGCGCGCGCCGCTGGGGCCAGTTGTGAAATGGAGCGAGCAGGAGGCCAGCGTCGAGAACATCTCGAAATGCGGCGTGCGCGGCTCGCCGATCATAGTCAAGCGTGTCTTTGCGCCTTCGCCACAAACCGAGAGGAGGCGGATGGGAGCCACGAAGCAGCCGACCGAGTTGCTGATGAAAGCCATCTTGAAGGGCCGACCCAAGCTAGAAACCGGTCTTGTGGCGCAGGCGCGCGGGTTGTGAGGGGGACAAGGCTATGAGCAACATCACCACAGCTCCTACGCCGGTCGCGGGCGGCCGCGCAGGAGCGAAAAGAGAATTGCCGGAGCACTTTAAGGCCTACAAGCATATCTGGGTCTTCGTCGAGCAGGAGCGCGGCCAGGTGCATCCAGTCTCCTGGGAACTCATGGGTGCGGGCCGCAAGCTTGCCGACAAGCTGAAGGTCGATCTCGCTGCGGTTGTTATCGGCCCGGAGGGCGAGGCCGCGCGTAACGCCGCGCTCGAGTCCTTCTGCTACGGCGCCGACCTAGCCTATCTCGTGAGCGAGAATGTGCTGTCGGAGTATCGCAACGAGTCCCACACGAAGGCGCTGACCGATCTCGTCAACACCTATAAGCCAGAGATCCTGCTGTTGGGCGCAACCACGCTCGGTCGCGATCTTGCGGGCTCGGTAGCCACCACCCTACTGACGGGTCTCACCGCCGACTGCACCGAGCTCGATGTCGACGCGGATGGTTCGCTTGCGGCCACGCGTCCGACATTTGGCGGATCGCTGCTTTGCACGATCTACACTTTGAATTACCGGCCGCAGATGGCAACCGTCCGCCCGCGCGTGATGCCGATGCCAGAGCGCCTCGCGCGCGATGCCGCCCGCATTATCATCCATCCGCTCCGCCTGCTCGAAGAAGACATCGTCACCAAGGTGCTATCCTTCATGCCGGACCGTGATTCGGCCAAATCCAATCTTGCCTACGCCGACGCCGTCGTCGCCGGCGGGCTGGGGCTGGGCTCGCCGGAGAGTTTCCAACTGGTACGACAGCTCGCCGACGTGCTCGGCGCGGAATATGGCTGTTCGCGGCCGCTGGTACAAAAGGGCTGGGTCAGCTCCGACCGGCAGATCGGCCAGACCGGCAAGACCATCCGGCCGAAGCTCTATATTGCCGCAGGTATTTCCGGCGCGATCCAGCATCGGGTCGGCGTAGAGGGCGCAGATCTGATCGTTGCCATCAATACCGACAAGAACGCACCGATCTTCGACTTCGCCCACATCGGCATCGTCAATGACGCTATGCACTTGTTACCCGCGCTGACGGCCGCTTTTCGTGCACGGCTTTCGCCGCATTCGCGCGACCGGATCGCGAGCTAGAGGAGGTTGTTATGATCGAGGAGAAGTTCGATGCAATCGTGGTCGGCGCCGGCATGTCGGGCAACGCGGCGGCGCTGGCCATGGCCAAACGCGGCATGAAGGTGCTACAGCTCGAGCGCGGTGAATATGCTGGATCGAAGAATGTCCAGGGCGCAATCCTCTACGCCGACATGCTGGAAAAACTAATCCCGGACTTCCGCGACGACGCTCCGCTCGAACGTCATCTCGTCGAGCAACGGTTCTGGATGATGGACGATCGCTCGCATGTCGGCGTGCACTACCGCTCCGAGGACTTCAACGAGGAGCGGCCGAACCGGTACACGATCATCCGTGCGCAGTTCGACAAATGGTTCTCCTCGAAAGTGCGCGAGGCCGGCGCGACCGTGCTGTGCGAGACCACGGTCACTGAGCTGGTACGGGACGCCAATGGGAAAGTCATCGGTGTTCGTACAGATCGTCGCGACGGCGAAATCCACGCAGATGTCGTGGTACTGGCCGAAGGCGTTAATGGCCTGCTCGGTACGCGTGCGCGCCTGCGCGAGCGGCCCAAGCCCGACAAGGTGGCACTCGCGGTTAAGGAAATGCACTTCTTGCCGCGTGAGACCATCGAGGCCCGTTTCAATCTCAAGGGCGACGAAGGCGTCGTTGTCGAAGCGGCCGGCACCATTTCTTGCGGCATGACAGGGATGGGCTTCATCTATGCCAATAAAGAATGCATATCGATCGGCATCGGCTGTATCGTCGCCGACTTTCAGAGCACTGCAGAGACGCCATATGGGCTGCTCGATCGCTTCAAGCGTCATCCATCCGTGGCGCCCCTGATCGAGGGCTCGGAGGTCAAGGAATATTCTGCGCACCTCATCCCTGAAGGTGGCTACAAGGCAATCCCGCAGCTGTATGGCGAAGGCTGGGTCGTGGTCGGCGATGCGGCGCAGCTCAACAACGCCATTCATCGCGAGGGCTCTAACCTCGCGATGACCTCGGGCCGCATTGCGG
>NZ_JBEGDB010000377.1:0-5982 GCF_043638955.1 Bradyrhizobium sp. 31Argb
AACGAATCGTTCCATCCAAAGCTTGAATCACAGCCAAGCACGAATGAGAATCCTGAATCCCAACAGACCCTAGAGCAAGACCATCGACACGCGCTTCGCGTCAGATGTCGATGTTTGCGCTGAGTGAGTTTTCCTGGATGAAGTCGCGGCGCGGCTCGACCACGTCGCCCATCAGCTTGGTGAAGATGTCGTCGGCCTCGTCGACCTCCTTGACCTTCACCTGCAACAGCGAGCGCACTTCGGTATCCAGCGTGGTCTCCCAGAGCTGCTCCGGGTTCATCTCGCCGAGACCTTTGTAGCGCTGCAGGGTCAGGCCCTTGCGGGCCGTGTTGGTTACGGCTTCGAACAGGTCGACCGGGCCGTAGATGAGTTGCTCGCTGTCCTTGCGGCGCAGCTTGCCGGAGCGGGCATAGACGCTCTGCAGCCGCTCCCGGAATTCGTGGAGCTTGCGGGCGTCAGCCGAACCGAGGAAGGCGTCGTCGATGACGGCGACATCCTTGACGCCGCGCACGGTGCGTTCGAACATGAAGCCCTGGCCTTCCACGAATTGTCCGGTCCAGCCGCGTTCGACTTCGTCGGCCTGATTGTCGAGCCGTCCCGCCATGTATTCTGCCGCGGCCGCTGCGGTTTCCGGATTGCTGTAGATGTCCTTGCCGAACAAGCCTGCGATGGCGGCCTGCTCGACGACCTTCCGATTGTAGCGGCTGTGCAGGTTGCGCAGCACGGCGCGAATGACGCGGGCGTCGTCGATCAGGGAACGCAGATCGCGGCCCGAGCGTTCCTCGCCGGTGCCAAGCGTGAACACGCAATCGTCGAGCCCGGCCTCGATCAGATAATCTTCCAGCGCCCGCTCGTCCTTCAGATACTGCTCGGACTTGCCGCGCGTGACCTTATAGAGCGGCGGCTGCGCGATATAGAGAAAGCCGCCGTCGATGATCTCGCGCATCTGGCGATAGAAGAAGGTCAAGAGCAGCGTGCGGATATGGGCGCCGTCGACGTCGGCGTCCGTCATCACGATGATCTTGTGATAGCGCAGCTTGTCGATCGCGAAGTCGTCGCTGATGCCGGTGCCGAGCGCGGTGATCAGCGTGCCGATCTGCTCGCTCGACAGCATCTTGTCGGGGCGGACGCGCTCGACATTGAGGATCTTGCCGCGCAGCGGCAGCACCGCCTGGAATTCGCGGTTGCGGCCCTGCTTGGCGCTGCCGCCTGCCGAGTCACCCTCGACGATGAAGAGTTCCGACTTGGCGGGATCCTTCTCCTGGCAATCGGCCAGTTTTCCCGGCAGCGAGGATATCGCGAGCGGATTCTTGCGGGTCAGTTCGCGCGCCTTGCGTGCGGCCTCGCGAGCGGCTGCGGCCTGGATCACCTTGCCGACGATGACCTTCGCCTCAGTCGGATGCTCCTCGAACCAGGCAGCCAGCGCCTCGTTGATGACGTTCTCGACAACGGGACGCACTTCCGAGGACACCAGCTTGTCCTTGGTCTGCGACGAGAACTTCGGATCCGGCACCTTCACCGAGAGCACGGCGGTCAGGCCCTCGCGGCAGTCGTCGCCGGTCAGCGTGATCTTTTCCTTCTTCGCGTTGGCCTCGGCATAGCCGTTGACCTGGCGCGTTAGCGCGCCGCGGAAGCCGGCCAGATGGGTGCCGCCGTCGCGCTGCGGGATGTTGTTGGTGAAGCACAGCACGTTCTCGTGGTAGCTGTCGTTCCACCACAGCGCGGCTTCGACCCCGATGCCGTTCATCTCCGAACGGACCATGATCGGATTGGCGACGATCGCCTTCTTGTTGCGGTCGAGATATTTGACGAATTCCTCGACGCCGCCGACGTAATGCAACTCCTCGCGCTTCTCGACGGCATGTCGCATGTCCGAGAGCAGGATGTTGACGCCGGAATTGAGGAAGGCGAGCTCGCGCAAGCGATGCTCCAGCGTCGCGAAATCATATTCGATGTTCTTGAAGGTCTCGGTGGAGGCGAGGAAGGTGACCTCGGTGCCGCGCTTGCCCTGGGCGTCGCCGACCACCTTCAGGGGGGCGATGGCATCGCCGTGGGCGAATTCCACGTAATGCTCTTTGCCGTCGCGCCAGACGCGGAGCTTCAGCGTGCTTGACAGCGCGTTGACGACGGAGACGCCGACGCCATGCAGGCCGCCCGAAACCTTGTAGGAGTTCTGGTCGAATTTACCGCCGGCATGGAGCTGGGTCATGATGACCTCGGCCGCGGAGATGCCTTCGCCCTTGTGGATGTCGACGGGAATACCGCGGCCGTCGTCGCGCACGGTGACGGAATTGTCGGGGTTGAGCACGACTTCCACGCGCGTCGCATGGCCCGCGAGCGCTTCGTCGATCGCGTTGTCGACGACCTCATAGACCATGTGATGCAGGCCGGAACCGTCGTCGGTATCGCCGATATACATGCCCGGCCGCTTGCGCACGGCATCCAAGCCCTTCAAGACCCGGATAGATTCCGCACCATACTCCACGGGAATGGAATGCTCGCTTTCGGCAGGGGTCTGCCGGGCTGGTTCTGTCATGTGAGGCCTTAGGATGTCCCGAATCAGCGGCGCAAAACTGAGGGCTGATTATACTATTTGTGCCACGAAAGATGCATCGCGCCTAGCGCAAAGTCTGTCTCCGCAAGCTGTTGAATAAATAGTATTTTTTTGCCTTTTTTCAAGGCGGCTCAAGGCTGTTTCAAGGGCCGCGAAAAAGCGCGATTCGAGGCCCATTTCGAGCGCCCGAGAATCCCGATTTGGATCGCTCAGCGAGCCCCCTCTGGCGGTGCTTCGCCTACCTGCTACAGAGGGCATCGAAGCAGGCTGACTTCGATGCCTTCTCCTAGTTCCGCAATTTCCGGATTATTCGCCCTTGTCCCTGCCGTCCCAGCTTTACCGGCCCGATATCGATGGCCTCCGCGCCATCGCCGTGATGCTGGTGCTGATCTTCCACGCTTTTCCTGAAGCCGCGCCGGGCGGATTCGTCGGCGTCGATGTCTTCTTCGTGATTTCCGGCTTCCTGATCACCGGTATCATCGCGCACGGGCTCGACGAGGAGCGCTTCAGTCTGGCCGTCTTCTACGCCAAGCGCATCAGGCGGATTTTTCCGGCGCTGATTGTCGTGCTTCCGGTCGTGCTGGTCGCGGGCTGGCTGGTCATGCTGCCATCTGCCTATGCGCAACTGGGCAGCGACGTCTTTGCCAGCGCCGCATTTTTCGCCAACATCGCGCTGTTGCTGCAGTCGGGCTATTTCGACGTCGAATCGGCGAAAAAGCCGCTGCTGCATCTGTGGTCGCTCGGCATCGAGGAGCAGTTCTACCTGTTCTGGCCGCTATTGCTGATGCTGGCCGCGCGGCTGCGGCTGAAACTGTTCTGGATCGCCGCGATTCTCGGCGCCGTCTCCTTCGCCCTCAATCTCTCGCTGATCGGCGCGAACCCGGTCGCGACCTTTTATTTGCCATTCACGCGGGCCTTCGAATTGCTCGCCGGCGCCTTGCTGGCGCTGGGCTGGAGCCAGATCGGCAAGCCGAGCGCCGCGAGCGATTGGCGTGCGTTCGCAGGCCTCGCCCTGATCGCGCTCGCGGTTGGCTTGTTCGACAGCCACAGCCCGTTTCCGGGTTGGCGCGCGGCGCTACCGGTTGCCGGATCTGCGCTGCTGCTGTCGGCGCCTACGGCCTGGCTCAACCGCGGCGTGCTCGCCAGCCGGCCGATGGTTTGGATCGGGCTGATCAGCTATCCGCTCTATCTCTGGCACTGGCCGCTCTTGGTGTTCTTCGCGCTGATCAAGTTCAGTCCGCTGACGCTGCTCGAACGCGGGCTGATCCTGCTCTTGAGCGTGCTGCTCGCCTGGGCGACCTACCGCTACATCGAGAAGCCGCTGCGTTTCGGCCGGCCGCAGCCGCGCAAGCTGGTTGCGCTGGGCGCGAGCATGGTGCTCGTGGCCGCGCTCGGCGGCACTGTCGTTTGGGGGCGTGGCTACGATTTCCGCCTGCCGCCGGAAATCCGCGCCATGGCCGGTGTGTCGACACAATCAGCGCAATGGCGGTTCCACCAATGCCTGCTCGATCTCGGCCGCGACACATCGTTCGCCGATGATTGCGTCGATCGCGATCGCCGCCCGCTGGTCGTGATCTGGGGCGACTCGACGGCGGGCGCGCTGTTGCCCGGCTTGCGCAAGGCGCAGGAGACGAAGAATTTCGGCATCGCGCAGTTCACCTCGGCGTCCTGCATCCCTGTCCTGAACGTCGATATACCCGGTACGCCCAACTGCCGCGCCATGAACGACAAGGTGTTCTCGCTGATCCGCGATGCGAGGCCCGACATCGTGCTGATGCACGGCACCTGGGACAGATATCTGGATGAGATCGCCGAGACCGCTGCCGCGCTGAAGCGCGAGACCGGCGCGCGCGTGGTCGTTCTCGGCGCGGTGCCGACCTGGCGGCGCGGGCTGCCGAATGAAGTGCTGCGTTATTTCCTGCTCTATCACGGCCTGCTCCCGGCGCGTTGGAGCGGCGGCGTGACGAGCGGATGGTTCGACGCGGTGATGCGCGAGAAGCTTTCCCCCGCCGGCGCGGAATTCGTCTCCGCCTGGGATGTGCTGTGCAATGGCGAGGGATGCCTGACCCGGATCGGCGACAGCGCCGGCGATATCACCGCAAGCGACGGCATTCACCTCACCGAGAAGGGCTCGACCTATCTCGTCGACGCGGTGATCGACCGCGTGCTTGATGGGGCCAAAGCAGGCGCCCCGGGAAAGTAGCTTCACCCGCGGCGGCTGATGCGGCCTGACTCGACGTCGAAGATCTCGCCATTCGCTCCGATATCGACGAATGCGGCAGGATCGGCGCCGGTCATCCAGACCTGCGCGCCGAGCTTTGCCAGCTCGTCGAACAGCGCCTTGCGCCTGCTAGGATCGAGATGCGCCACCACTTCGTCGAGCAAGAGCAGCGGCACGATGCCGGTCATCTCGGCGACCAGCGTCGCATGCGCCAGCACCAGCCCGATCAGGAGCGCCTTCTGCTCACCCGTGGAGGCGTCGCGTGCCGGCATGTTCTTTGGCGCATAGACCACCTGCAGGTCGGTCAGATGCGGGCCGTCGAGCGTGCGTCCGGCGGCGGCATCCCGCGCGCGGCTGAGGCGCAGGATCTCGCGGTAGCGGTCCTCGACGGCCGTTGCGGGCTCGCTGAGCAGCGCATTCTCCATCCAGCCGTCGAGCGCGATCTCGGCCGAAGGAAACGCTGAGCCCTGCGCGCGCTCGCGCAGCATCGCCGACAGTCTTGCGGCGGTCTGGCCGCGCGTCGCCGCGACCGCGACCGCAAGCTCCGCGGTCTCGCGTTCGATCGCGCCGCACCAATGGTCGTCATAGTTGCGCACTTCCAGGAGGCGGTTGCGCGAACGCAGCGAGCGCTCCAGCGCCGAGACGCGGCTGGAATGCTCGGAGTCGATCGCAAGCACGAGCCGGTCGAAGAACCGCCGTCGTTCGGAAGCCGCGCCCATGAACAAGCCGTCCATCGCGGGCGTCAGCCACACCATGCGCAGATGGTCGCCAAAAGCCGCAGCCGAGCCTACCGGCTCGCGATCGACGCGGCAGCGCCGGCTGACGCTCTCGCCCCCTTGCGCGGGCGCTTCGATCCCGGTGCCGAGCGTCGAAAGCCCCAGCGCGCCCTCGACCTCGGCGGAGACGGCCCAGGAGCCGTCGCCCTGGTTGTCGGCGACGTCTTCCAGCGTGGCGCGACGCAGGCCGCGCCCCGGCGCCAGAAACGAGATCGCTTCGAGGCAATTGGTCTTGCCGGCGCCATTCGGCCCCACCAGCACCACCACGTCACCGCGCGTCGAGACGCTCGCCGCCCGATAATTGCGGAAATGCGTCAGCGACAGCCGATGGATGCGCGAAGAGGTCATTCGTTTTTCTGAGCAACCGGCGACATGGGTAACACTTCAAACCGACGACATGGGTAACACAATTCTCGTTTCGTTCAGGTCTG
>NZ_JBEGDB010000378.1:0-5965 GCF_043638955.1 Bradyrhizobium sp. 31Argb
GGAGAGATCGAAACCCTGCTGCGCAAGGCGGGCAAAGGCTATGTCCTGGGTGTTGCGTCCAATCATGTGTTCCGCTCCTGGGGCAAGCAGCGGCCTGTCGCCGGCACCGCCGCCGCGATCGCGCGGAGCCTTCCCAAAAAGGCCTGGCGCCGCCTGTCGTCCGGCGGAGGGACCAAAGGTCCGCGCTGGCACGACTGGGCCTATCTCGAGCTGGCCGATCTCGAAGCCAGTGAATAAGCCCGCTGCATAAGCCGTCGCCAGCACGACGCGATTGCGCATCCCTGTAACCGCGTCCAGGAAGCGCTCGATCTCTTCGGCACCAAGGACGAGCGGGAGCTTGTCGGGCTTCTGGCCACCGATGATCCGCTCGAATGCTTCCGTCTGCCCGAGTGTGACGCCGTAGAAGAACCGCAGCGCGCAGGCCACCTGATTGATGTGGGACCACGAACGCTTTTGGCCGATGAGATGCAGTTGATAGGCCGGACCTGCTCGAAACTCAGCCGGTCCGGTCGGCTAAACTTTGCGATCGCATAGATATAGGATTGCTGAGTCGACGGCGACAGATTGCGGACCGTCATGTCCTCGATCATGCGTTGGCGAAGAGAGCTCATCGTAGCCATCTGGGTCTCCTGTCTTGAGAGGGGTGGTGCGAAGACCAACATCCTCTCAGACAGGACACCTCAGTTCAGCAGGCTCCTCCCCACTCCCGCGTAGCGGGTTCGTTCAATGAGTGATCACGATGGCCTGGAATTGGTGATCACCATCGTCTGGAACACGCAGCGGCCCAACGAGGCCCAGCTTCCGGCAAAAATCAACGCGGTCGCCCGTTGGCTCGTTGTGGATCCGTCTGAGGCTCGTCAGCTTCTCAACAGCTAACGTTCCTAGCATGAGACGTGGACGGCGGGCCAACGCAAAGCCTTCAAAGGGGCTCTTGGCTTGCTCGGAATGCAAATCGCAAGCGTTACATAACTGACGGACGGCGTGTGGAAGAAGCACTCAGGGTAAGCTGACCCGACGCGTGATGTCGGTCGGGCCTTGCGTCCGACAAGGCGGCGACCAGTAAGGCTGAAGGCGCTCGGACCGGGTCGTGCGACGATTGCCGTTCGGTGGCTTTGTTCTGGTTGTCGACTTTGACCTTTGCCTCTCTCAGGTTGGATGCTCTGCGGCCCGTGCATCCGAGCTTAGCTTTGGGTTGGCCATGAAGATTTATCTCATCTAGGGAGATTAGTGTGGAAACGAACGATATTGGATGGCTTAATACGGACGGTTGGATGCAGGAGTACGCGGCCCTGCAAAAGCAGCAGCGGGCGAGACAACAGTCGGACAACATGTCTGAACATCCGGCGGGCTTTGAGCAGCAGCTGGCCGAGCTACAACTCAGGTCCTCTGATGAGAGCTCCGGTGACCCTAGTTCGTCTGATGCTAGTTCGGCTGATAATCACGCTGCACAGGCGCATGGAAGAACCCAGCGCGCTAATGTCGGGGGTTCGGTGCCATCGCGGTCCAACCTGCGGGATAACTGGTTCAGCAGCACGCACTACAGCGTAGACCTCCCTCGCGCTCACCTCGGCGGCTCGGCTGCGGAGGCATCGCGGTCTGACTTGCGTGACAGGCTGTTCAGCAGCACTCGCTACACCGCGCTGTCGGAAGCGCAGCCTGCGGCCCGGACGAAGAACAGCAAAAGCCGGGGACTGTGGTCGCGTGTTAAGTCAGCGGTCGGCAAAGTCTTTGGGGGGAGTCGTCGCGAGAAGTCGTCTGGGGGCGCGGCGTCGTACGTGGTGGTCCATTCAGAGCTTCGCATGGATTTCGCCAAGCGGCGCCGCGCGATTGAGCCCTTTGAGTCAGACACGGTGCTTATTTCCAGGATTATGAGGGCGTCCGTCGGCAGCAGCACGTTCAACACCGCTCAGAGGCATGCATCTCATTTACGCAACTTCAGTGCCTGGCTTAACGAGCACCAGAGAGGTTCAATTGCCGACCGGCTGAACCAGCATGGGTTGGAGGACGATGCGCGGGACTATGCGCAGGACGTGGACCCCGCTGGAAGCAAAAACATCAAAGATCAAATCATTGAGGCGTTGGAAAATCTCCGGCACGCCGATCTCCCGCCAGCTGAGATCACAGATGACGAGAGGCTTATTTCCGAGTTCAAAGAGGCGGGCAAATCCGCCGGCGGCGGCCGCACTACTGTTAGTCGGTGGGCGGGAAATCTGTATAAATTCCACACCTGGCTTCGAGCCAAGACCTTGACGCTGTCCAGCTTGCTTGACCGTCCTGATGAGTTGACACGACTTGCGACACGCTATGTGGAGGAGGGTGGCAAAAAAGATGTCCATCCGGCGTTGACAGCGCTTCAGGAGTTCCACATCGCGAAAGCCGAGGGACGCCCCGCAAATTTCAATCTTCACCCACAACAGCGCTTGGCTGGCCCTCCTACCGAAGACACGGCGCTCATGGAGAGGTTCAAGGCAGCAGCCATGCAGGCCGGGGCTCACGAACCCACGATTGAGCGCAATCTGGTACATTTAAAAAAATTCGCCAACTGGCTCCGTGAAAACAACAAGGAGCCATTGGCTCCCCGCTTTCGAGATGAGGCGCTGGCGGACGATATCGATGAGTATAAAGCGCAAGGTAACGACCCTAAAAACCGTCTTCATTCGTCGCTGACGAATCTCCGGAGGCTTGGGTCGGGGGAAGAAAACATCCAACAGATCGGGCCCGGCCCGCGTCTCATGGGACCCCGCCTCCTAAGCCCCCATCCCGAAGACGCCGGCGTCATCGAGAATATGTTCGTTCAAGCCCTGCGTAACCTTGGAGACTCGACTTCCGAGCAGAGGCAGCCTTTTCACGAAACGGCTAGCCGCCTTCGGGGTTTCAGTGACTGGCTCCGAAGGGAGGATAGGAGCAGCATAGTTGGCCGACTCAGGGGGACTGGGCAGCAGCACGCGTTGGACGAAGATGTTAAGAATTTCAGGAGGACCAAAGCTTCGGCAAAGGTGCATGAAAAAGATTTGACGATGCTTCGGAACTACCTACAACTCGTCGAGGCAAACAAAGCGTTGGGTGTATCCCTTCCTCAGCAAACGGTAGGCCCGTTTGGGCAGGCCGACTTGCAGGAACCGGCTGGCTCGAACTCAACCTGGTCCTGGATGCGAGATTTGCCGACGCCGCCGTCCGAAAGTGAGTGGCCGCCGATGGTAGGCCCGTTTGGGCAGGCCGGCTTGCAGGAGCCGGCTGGGTCGAGCTCAAGCTGGTCCGTGCAACCGCCGTCCTACTTCGACTTTCCAACGCCGAGGGGCGAGCCGGCTTGGTCCTCAGACGTCTATCGCGATCTCGATTCTTTCACTGGTCTGCCGTCCACACCGCAGGAGATGCGTGACGACGCCCAGTCAGGGCCGGTGCTCAGCCCTGCCGGCAGACCCCCGTTCTTCATCGGGCCATCAGGCATGCCGCAAGAGCCGGCTGGCTCGAACTCAACCTGGTCCTGGATGCGAGATTTGCCGACGCCGCCGTCCGAAAGTGAGTGGCCGCCGATGGTAGGCCCGTTTGGGCAGGCCGGCTTGCAGGAGCCGGCTGGGTCGAGCTCAAGCTGGTCCGTGCAACCGCCGTCCTACTTCGACTTTCCAACGCCGAGGGGCGAGCCGGCTTGGTCCTCAGACGTCTATCGCGATCTCGATTCTTTCACTGGTCTGCCGTCCACACCCCAAGAGATGCGTGACGACGCCCAGTCGGCGCCGGTGCTCAGCCCTGCCGGCAGACCCCCGTTCGTCATCGGGCCATCAGGCATGCCGCAAGAGCCGGCTGGGTCGAGCTCAAGCTGGTCCGTGCAACCGCCGTCCTACTTCGACTTTCCAACGCCTAGGGGCGAGCCGGCTCGGTCCTCAGACGTCTATCCCGGTCTCGAATGGCTGGGTGACGAGCATATCCAGCGGGACTACGAGCTCCTGTCGCAGGAGTTGCAGCGCACCAATCCAAATCTCGCCGCGCGAACCCGGTTCGTGGATCCTCTCAATGCCTATATGGTACGAGAAGGTACCGATGACCAAGCGCTCCAGCGCATTATCTATGATCGAAATAGTAACGATATAGCCGACTTCCTGTTCTTGCCGGTGAACGATAGCAACCCGCAGGACCAAGAGAGACACCTCCTGTCCCTGCAAGGGAACGATGCCAGCGCTAGGGACCGCGGGGGCGTCGGCTCCCATTGGTCGTTGCTGCTGGTGGACCGCCGCAATCGCGACAGGCCGGTTGCCTACCATTACGACTCCGCCCAGGGACACAATGCCAGACCTGCAGCAATGCTCGCAGCGCGGGTAGGAGCCGATCTGCAAGATGCCCCCATAAGCCAGCAAAGGAACGGCTATGATTGCGGTGTCTTTGTGGTAGACGGTACGCGGGAGCTGGTCAGACGGCTCGCGGGAAGGCGGCAGGCAGATCTGAGCCTCGGCAGCCTCGTAGTTGATCGGCAGGCACTTCAGAACCGACTAAGGGGCTGATGTCGGCTTCAACTGAATAGCGCGCCTGATTGAAGTGCAACTTCTCGCCCATCGAAGCTCCGGCGCGTTCGCAGAGCACGAAGGTGTGTCACAATCGGGGAGCGCAGCTTGAGCTAGGGCTGTTTTGCGAGATAGCGAAGCAGCCCGGCCGGCAATGATCTGACGTTCCGGCGCTCGTCATAGCTGTCATGAAGCTCTCCGGTATTATGATGCCCACAGCTGGGACTAAACGACTAGTCGTACTGCGTCATAAATTGTGGCGAGAACATGCGCACTGCGGTTGGAACGGCACAACATGGGCATCGAGCCAGAGTGGCGGCGAGCGCGACCAAAGACGGTAGGCCACCGGCAGGCTGGCGTGGCGATTGGCAAGCGATAACGACACCGCGACCTGACAATTATCTTGCTTGCCTAGCTGGCCGCAATACTGCCGCGCTACCCCGACCGAGTGCCGCCCTTGCTTGGGAAAGCCGGTATCGTCGATGATCCAGGCTTCGATTGGCCCGTGACGCTCTATCGCCGGCAGCACCAGTTCGCGCACCTTGGCCAACACCTTCTCGTCCGACAAAATGTAGTAACGATTGGTGCTGCGCCGCCGTGCGCTCAGGCGCCGTCACCGCCGCCATCGGCTCAACGCTCTTCCGCTCACATGGCAGCATCAAACCCGCGCAATAGTCTCGAAGCGGACCGGCGCGGTCCGCATGGCCAATCACGCTCGTCAGCCCCTCGACATACGCCGCAAAACGCGATGCACTGCCGTCTGATATCTGGTGACCCACGCTCAGCTCTCCACATGCTGAAATGAGAATCTCCCAAATAACTGATTCTAAATCGCAATCACCCGCGACTCCGCATCAGCGCGTGATCGCTGAAGTTCGCACATCCGACGCGGTTCGTATCCACCTGCAAGAAATCTATGCTGGGCTGGATCCGGTCGTGCTGTTGCGGGACATCAGGGCTGCCCAGGAATCGCTGGCAGCGCTTGCCGATATAAAGCCGGCTACCGAAAACTCCATCGAACCACAGTCAATCGAGCGCTTCCTGGCTAGCTTGCGAACGGCCTGGAAGGATGGCGGAGTACGGCCGACAGACCGACCGGTCGTGAAGGCAAAGAGAGAACGTCGCCGCCCGATCCGCTCATTCGGGTGACTGCGGAACTGCGAACCTGGTTCGAAGCTGAGCCGTGGCGTACCGGCAGCGAGCTTCTTGGCAAGCTGCAGGCCGAACATCCCGGCGCCTATCCTGACAAACTTCTGAGAACGCTTCAGCGCCGTCTTAAATCATGGCGCAGCGAGCAGGCCAACGCGCTCCTGTTCAGCACCACGAATACGGCACTGCAAATTAATGATGACGCGGCGACACAATGAAGCAAACGATGCCCGGAGGAGGCCGTGTCGCGCGGCGATCAGGATGGAAGAGCGCGTCAATCAAGGTGAGAGAGTTTCGCCGGGCTCGTGACGCAGGGAGGG
>NZ_JBEGDB010000379.1:0-5952 GCF_043638955.1 Bradyrhizobium sp. 31Argb
CTGCGCCAATACTGGATGCCGATCCGCTACGCACGCGCCCGCTGATCACTGCGGACGTGGGAGCTCTTACCGCTTACACATAGCCGGACTCTCCCGAATTGCGCGTCTTGACGCCCTTATCGGCCTCATCCTGCATCTGAGGATTGTTAGGTGCCGACTGCTGTTGCTGCTGTGCTGTCGCGGGCATCCCGATGGTGGTTCCCAGAGCGACAAGCAGCGCGAAAATCGAAGTTCGCATCTGTGCTCCTCCTGTGTTCGCCCCTTGCTCAAACGCGTGAAGTCGCGAACGTTTCCCGGAGCATTAGAACAAGGCTGGAGCCATACGCTGAGCTACGCCCGATTAGGCGCGATCAACCCAGAGCATGCCGCCGGTATCGTCGGCAAGGAGCCGGCCAAGCATGCCGTAAAACAACGGGCCCCAGATCAGAGCAGTAGTGAACTGGGGTCCGCACCCAAATGGAATGTACCTGCGCTAACCCATCCGATAAGCGTCGAGTGCATGCGCCAGGAAAATTCCCACGCTCACCAGCGCGAGGATTGCTGCAGAGGTCTCGATCATTGCTGCATCTCCCGTTGTGCCAGGGAGGCGAGATACCTGCTGCACGATTGTTCCCAGAACAGGTCCAATATGAACTGCATGTTAGCCATCCCAGTTTTCCTTTTGAAACGTAGATAGCTCGCACTTTGTTTCAGGACTTTTTCGTCGGCAGTGGAAAATGGTTTCGTGCGATGCAAACGTTCCGGCGCCTGACACAGTCCGCCACGCAAGCGACAAGATCAGGCCACAATCCGCGGGGAGTTCGGCTGCGGCGGCGAATACGTGCAAGGCGTCGGGATCAAGGGCCAGACATCCGCACATCATAGTCGCCGCGCGATAGGGAGAGAGACACTCTGCAGCGGATCAGTTCTTGCCCGCGGTACCCGGGCTTGATCCTCCGTACTGCGACGATCCCGTGCCGCTCAGCGAGGTCGGGCCACCGGCTGTGCCGTTCGGGTTACCGTAATTTTTCGCGTGGTGGGCGCGGTGGTGACGCTTGGCGGCATCTGCCGGCACGAAGGTCAGCGAGAGCATGGCCAAAGTGGTCAAGGCAACTGCAACGAACTTCATTTCACTTCCTCCTGGAGGGATAGGTTCGTGTAGTTGGGCGCCCTGCGGAGGAAAACGAGATCAGGTCTGCATCGCCGCCAGCGAGTTTCGTGCGAAATGAAAACGTGAGCGCGAGCAGGAGCCCGGCCGAATTTAATGCCGAGTGAGTCTTTTACGACACACCTTTAGCGTGCAAACGAGTGAGGATATATCACGCTGCCCTGAAAGCGCGAAGGGCGCCCCCCAAAGGGGCGCTCTTACCCACACACCAACCTCCACCACCAGGCGAATAAGCCCGCGAGAAGGGGTGAAGACGTCTGGGAAACCGCTGCGGCTCTCGTGTAGTTGCCGGCGATCTCGAGCATGGCGTTGCGCGACTCGTCGAGGAGGCACAGCGCAGCAACTCGGGGGAAAGAGAAGCATTTCCAAACGGTAAATGGGTAGGTCAGTCGTGCTGTCATAAAACTATCATAAAATTCCACTCGGCCCCCATCACTTTTGTTGGATCGATCCTCGCCCGAGCAGGCTACGGGGCGTCGTGGGAGTGAGTTATTTGAAATCATGCCGCCGGTTGCGGGCTCGAGTCCGACGCCTGGCGGACATAAACGCTCTGACGGCATAGCCAACCAGAGCGCCGACAAGAAAGACGCCCGCCAACAAAGCTGGTGCAGGCAACTCCATGGGAGGATCCCTGCTGGGGTCAACAACTGATTAGTGGCCCAAACGCGCTGAAATTCCCCACACAAGCCGGTGAGATTCTGTCCATGGGTGATTAACTCGCTCCACGATCCCCGACTGACAGTCTCAATCAGCGGCGTCTCGGCCTGCTGGAAGGCCGGCAGGTCCAGCGAGAGCGGGCCGCACTTGTTATGGGCGACGGTCCTCGATCGCCACGGCCTGGTCAAGCGTAGCGGCGGGCCGTGCCATCGCGCGCGGCATGCCGCTCTTGGAAGGCGACACCGGCATGAGGGCGGAGCATCAGGAACGCGACGCCAGCAGCAAAACCGCGACAAGATTTGCCACGAACAGCGTCGCATCGATGACGAAGATCCTGAGCATCGGGCCCTTCAATACGGGCCAGTATGCCACCCCGACGCGTCCCCCGCGCATCAGGACCGGGAGGTTATAGGCGAACTGGCTGAAGTGACACGCGGCGAAGAACAGGAACAGCGCAAGCTGCGCGTCAATCGCCTGAAAGAAGGGCGGCCGGGCGAGCAGATAAAGCGACAACAGGCCGATTGGCAGATTGATCCCGCCCAGAAATGCCACGCTGGCCGACAAGGTCGGCGCAATCGGATTTCCGCGCTCTTCCCGGGGCACCAGGATCTTCAGCGTATTGCGCTGGGCAATGCTGAACTGGATGAATGCGCCGCCGAACCAGAGTGCGTTGAGGAGCAGGACGAAATCCGAGAATCGCATGGGCTACTTTCCGTAGAAGGCTTCGCTGCGCACCACACGGCCGGCATCATCGAAGTCCATGAACTCGCTGGCGCGCGTGTCGCCCAGTTGCCACCACACCGTTAGGCGCGCAATCGTTTCGTCCCAGCTCCAGTCCAGGATTTTCAGGTCTGCGTTTTCGATGCCTCCATAAGCCTTGCGCCAGTAGGCGCGAATGTTCTCGGCGCCAACGACCACGGGAGAATCCGTCAGTTTGAGCGCCAGGGGGCTGCGCATCTCGGCGTTTTCGGCCAAATGCGAGACGACGGCGTCGATATCAACCTTGCACCAGTTGGCGCACCACGCCTCGACAAAGCGCCCAGCGGTCGCCCGGTCCATTGTCCGTCCGCTCATGCTTCTGGCCTCCCCGAGTGCAACTGCCGAAGAGTGGCACGGTGCGACAGTGACGTCAATCATGTTGACCTGAGAGCGCAGTCAGTTGTTGTCGGCGATGGCTTCCATAACGGCCATCCACGCGGCCGCGCCGGACGGGCCAGCACGATCAAATGCCTCACGCAGGACCTCCCGCTCGTAGCCCGATGCCCGTTGTTCGATGCGTTGCCCTGCCTGCGTCAGGCGCAGCAATTTGGATCGATGCTGCTCGGGCGACCGCTTCGATGTCAGGAGTTTGCGCTCGAGCAACAGGCCGAGCGGCCGGTTCAAAGCTTGCTTGGAAATGCCGAGGACCTCGATCAGCGAGCCGATCGAGATGTCGGGCCGCCGTGCGACGACATAGAGAATGCGATGGTGCGGGCGTGATAGGCCAAGCGTGGCAAGATACTGGTCGGCCGAGAGCGTCATACCGCGCCAGCCATAGTACATGAGCTCCAGCGCCGCGTCCAAATCGTGGAGCTTGTTGAGCGAGGCGCGGTGCAGGCCCGCGGCGTGAGAAGCAGTTTTTTGCATTTGCCAATCCTCGGCAGCTTCTTCACAGCCTGCCAAAAGCCGCCATTCGTGCGCGATCAAGCTATGGCTAGAGCACCACGTGCAGTCTATACGCACCAGCCTGTGGCTGGCGATCGAAGACGGCGGCAGCGGCGAGCGTATCATTGCCGGAACGATCACCGACGTGCATCGGCATTCGTTCCGGCTGAATTGATTGCAAATCGCTATCCGCAGAAGCTGCGTCGGTGACGCTGCAGCTCAGCGATAGCCTGCTTTAGCCCAGCGATGATCCGTGCCCGTCGGCGATCGGGCGGACTTAGCGCGCCTTCCAATATTCCAAGTCGAAATGACAGCCTGTTGATCTCGCGGGTTGTCCAGATGTCTACGCTCGTTTTCAGCATGGTGCATGGTTCCCAAGAATCGATCCGTCGCGGTTAGCGAGTAGGCGATGGATAACGAGCAAGTTCAATCACCTCCGGACATAGCCACCTTCGTGCGAATTGGCTTCATCGCATTCCGTGCGATGCGGCGGTACTCAACCAGCATGTTGTCACGAAACGCGGTCTTGGTCTGGCAAAGGTGCTGGAGTGTGGTTGCGAGCCTTCCGATAAGCGCAACCAGGGTTTGCAGCTCATCGACCGTGATCGATTTGGCGAGGAGTTGCGGCGTTAAGTGAGCAATGCCTCGATTTCGGAAATGCGTCAGGCGACCGTGCACCTGCCAATCTATCTCGGCATAGGTTCGGAAGAATTCGCGGATCAAATCGGCTCTAGACGGCGGTCCAAAGATATCCGGCCCCCGTCGCGAGGCCACAGCACGTAGCAATCCCTTCCGCACGCGGTACAGCTTGAGCCGACGGTGAACCGCCTGAAAGCTCACCACCTTCTCGTCGCGATCAAGCAAGAGCGAGACCCGCAGCGCCGCCATCAGGATCGTATCGCCGTGGAAGCCGTAAAGAGCCTGGCTCCAATCGTGCCCGGGATCGTGAGGGTTGGCGTCGGCAGCATCAGCGAGGCCAGCCGCCAGCCCGAACGAGATAACGCACCCTGCAGTGACGTTGATCAGCCGCTCCGCGTTCCGAAAGATGAAGTCGACGTCAGGGTCGATCTGGCTCACCTGTTGCGATTTCCACATCAATACACGGTCCGGCGGTCTTGCCGGTGCCGCAGGCCTTGGGCAAGATCAGCAGAAGGGGTCCGGGCTTTCACCCAGACCCCTCCCTCTGGGGAGCCATCTCAGTGGGCTTTTGAAGGCCGGCGACGCAACCGCCGGCCTTCTGCTTTCCAACCGAGCGAATCCAATCCTAGACGAGGGCGGTCCCGCGTTAAGTGAGCGCGCGCGTTATTCACGATTCACACAAGCGAGGTGGGAACGCTATGCCCTGGCCAGTCGCCCGACTTAATCACCACCCGGCGCATCTTGAAACCGAAGGGGATTTCTTCTATATCTTTTGAAGAAATGGAAGGGAGTCCCAATGGACCAAATCGGACAGCTTGAGCAGATGGTAATGCTTGCCATCCAGCGCCTGCAGCCCTCCGCTTACGGCATCTCGCTGCAGAAGGAACTTAAGGTGCGCACGGGCCGCGAATACTCGGTCGGCACGATCTATGCCGTGCTGGACAAGATCGAGCGCAAGGGCTTCGTGAAGCCGAAACAGGGCGAGGCAACGCCAGAGCGTGGAGGCCGGGCCAAAATCTACTTTAACCTGACCGCACAGGGGCAGGCTGCACTTCAGGCTTCGTTGAGCGCGATCGACAATCTGCGGGCCAACCCCCGCTTCGCCCCGGTGATGTCATGAAAATGCCGAGCGATTCCCGCCTGTCATTGGTGGCCGACGAAATTCTGGAAGCTGTCGGCAATCTACGGCTTCAGACCGCTGTCGCCAATCTACGGGTCCAGGCGCACGGCAATCTTGCCAAAGATTCAGGCCACGATCTCGAAATCGAGTTCGTTGACCCGAAGGAGACATCGGTCGTTCTTCAAGTGAAGATGCACTCCCGGTCGACGGTCAATCAGCCCGAGATCAAGAAGCGAACAAATCCGCCCGGCTTTGGAGAAGCGCTTGTCGTGCTGTTCGCCCCGAAGGATCGCATCGATGCCGTTCTTGGTGACCTGTCTGAACATTTCGTTGAGGAGGTCGCTGAGAAAGGGCTGGGGCGTGCCAAGCTGCTGTTCTGGGTGCGCGTCGCTCGCTCAATCGGACCGCTGTTTTGGATGAAGGTCCGCAATCTCGGCCTCGTTGCAGCCCTGTTTGAGTTCGGGCGGCGCTTCATCTCCTAAGAACTGGGTTGGCGACTCCTCGGCCTCGCGCATGCGCAGCGCCAGGAAGCCCCCGCGAATCATGACGCCGACGATGGCGGCAATGGCGATGATGATCGCCCCGGCAAAAAGGGCGGCGATCATTTCTGCAGACCTTCAATCGTCCGCGCGAACGCGCTCAGCGCTGCTACACGATGTAGATGGCGACCTAGGCCGTGTGGACAGTTACCTTATCCAGAGCAGAGTGGCGGCAATGGCGACGACGGCGAAGTAGTTTCGCGCGG
>NZ_JBEGDB010000037.1:0-47161 GCF_043638955.1 Bradyrhizobium sp. 31Argb
GCCTGCGTCCACGATCTTCGAATCATGGTTGCCCATGGATTCAGAATCCTCAGTCAATTACAACTGTAATGCTAGGCGCGGAGCCTTGGTCTGGCTTGCCTGCGCGGCGGTGCCGGCTTCCGCTTGCGAAATACCTTCTTCCGCGCGGCTGTCGGACGTCGCCCAGCGCTCGCCCGGCTGCAATCCGCCGATCACGGCATTCCCCAGGATTTTCGAACCATTCGTAGCGTTGAACAGCATGCCTCGATCCCGATCGCGCTCGGAAACATTGTCTCGAACCACGAGCCGGTTGGAGAACATGAATGCGTAGCCGATGGTATTCCCGGTCGAGAAGTTGTTCGTGATCTCGCCGTCATTGGCGTACATGTAGTGGATCGCGAAGCGCAGGTTGCTGAAACGGTTGCCGCTGAAAAGATTGTTGCGGCTCGAGATGACGAAGATGCCGTCGCGCCCGTAGCGGAATTCGTTGTCGATCACCTTGGCCCCGGGAGCATTCCACACCGACACGCCGTTGCCGGCCTCGCTGACGCGCGTCTGGTGCAAGCCGGTGATGCGGTTGTGGCGAACCACGGCATCGGGAGCCCCGTGCACATAGACGCCGAACAGATTGTCCTCGATGCGGTTGTCCTCGATAACGGCGTCGCGCGCGGATTGCTCGACAAAAATGCCGGAGTCCATCGTCTCGAGCGAGCGTCCGGACCCGCGCACTTCAATGCCGCGCACCACGGCGCCGGGGGCGGTGACCGTCACGACGCTGCCCTGGCGAGATCCCGCGACGACGGCTCCGGCTAATGCGGTGGGCGATCCGCAACGGTCCGCGATAGGTGCCGGCGGAGAGGCGCACTTCATCGCCATCCGCCGCCTGGTCGAGCACCGCCTGCAGGTCGCCCAGCTCCGGTGTAACCGCGAGCTGCGCTGCCGATGCGCGTGCGACAAGGCTGGCGGCGGCAAGTGCCGCCAGCCCGAACCGCGCCATATGGTGTGGCGCCCCCACCATCACGCGTTTCGCGGGTGCACCAACATGCGCCCGCGCATTTCCATGTGCATGGCGTGGCAGAACCAAGTGCAGAAGTACCAATAGACACCCGGCTTGTCGGCGACGAAGGTCACCGACGACGTCTGCTGCGAGTCGATCTCCATGTTGATGCCATAGTTGACGATGCAGAACCCATGGGTGAGGTCCTCGACGTCGTCGATGTTGGTGATATAGACGGTCACCTCGTCGCCCTGATTGACCTCGAACTTGTCCAGCGCGAAGGCGGGTGCGGCGGAATACATGTAGACTCGCACCTTGTTGCCGTCGCGGACGACTTTGGCGTCGCTTTCGAGCTTGACGCCGTCGGCAGCCGCCTGCTTGCGCGCTTCCTCGAAGAACGGATCGTCGCGCTTCCAGATGCTGAGAACGCGGCCTTCCAGCTTCGAACGGTGCACGATCACGGCATCATGGGGTTCGGCGAAGCTCGGACCGTCATGGACGAGGCGCATGCGGTCGCCCGAGATGTCGATCAGCTGATCGTTCTCCGGCTTGAGCGGACCGACATTGAGGAAGCGATCCTTGGAGAACTTGTTCAGCGACAGCAGCCATTTGCCGTCAGCTTCCTTGGTCTCGCCCATCGAGGCATGGTTGTGACCTGGCTGATAGTGGACGTCGAGCTTCTGGATGATCGGGTTGACCTTCTCGCCCTTGAACGCTCGCTTGGCTTGATCGATGTTCCACTTGCACACCTGACTGTCGAGAAACAGGGTCGTGTAGGCGTTGCCTCTGCCGTCGAAGGCCGTATGCAGCGGGCCGAGTCCGAGCTCGGGCTCGGCGACCACGACATCGCGCGGCTTGATCTTGTCATCGAATAGCTGGTCGAGCAGGCGAACGTCGAGGACGGTCACCGTCGGAGCCAGCTTGCCGTTGGCGACGACATGAATCCCGTCAGGTGCGGTGTTCAATCCGTGCGGGCTGTTGGAGACAGGAATGTAGCGCGTGTAAGGCGAACCATGCCGCCCGTCGATCACGGGCACACCATTCATCTCCTTGTAGTCGCCTTTCTTGACCGCCTCCTCGATTCGCTTGATGTTGAAGACAGTGACCCAGTCTTGCTCGCTTGCGGTCATTTCGGCGAGCGTCACGCCTTTCTCGGAGTTGTAGCAGGTCGCGAACGCATATTTGCCCTGGTAGTCGCAGTCGGTATTGTCGAGGTTGCCGTCGACCATCACCTGCCAGGCGACCTTCATGGTGTCGCCGTCGACGGCGGAGAAGATCGACCAGTATTTGCTCTTGTCGTCCAGCACCTTGCCATCGTTTGGCAGCGGCACCTCGTATTCGCCGTTGCAGAAAAGATATCCGGTGCGCGGATATTTCTGCGGGCGCATGCCGTGGATCGTGTACTGGTTGGGAAGCTCGATGATCTTGTCGCACTTCATGATGTCGGTGCGAATGCGGGCGAGGCGGGTATTTGCCTTGTCGTTGATGAAGACGTAGCGCCCGTCATAGGTTCCGTCCGTGAACGACATATGCGGATGGTGGCAGTCGCCGTTCGTCCAGATGCCGAGGTGGCTCTTCAGCCGCTCGCGGGTCTCCGGCAGCAGGCCCTCCGTCATGATCTTGCGGCTCTCATTGGTCTGGCCCCAGCCAGTCGCGCTGCATCGGTTGAATACCGGAATGCGCATCAACTCGCGCATCGAAGGCATACCAACGATGCGGACTTCGCCGGTCTGGCCGCTGGAGAAGAAGACGTAGTATTCGTCGAGCTCGCCAGGCGCGATCTCCGACTTCAGGCCACCGGCACGCGCCGGCGCCGCCTTGGTCTGTGCCGCGGCCGGTTCGGGCGCAAGACCCCTGCCGAGGCTCAGTCCACCCGCGATGCCGGCGGCGCCGATCGCTGCTGTTCCCACGATCTGACGACGGCTGATCGTCGTCGACTTGTCGTCGTCATGTTTCTCACTTGCCATGTTCGTCTCCTTTGTCTGAACGGCTGGTTAGAGCTTGTGATTGCGCGGTCGCGAGCACCGGCACCGGCTTGCCGGCGTGCGTGATGACCGTCTTCGGTCCGCTTCCGCCGGCACGCATCGAGGACGACGACATGGCCTGGAACTTCTCACGCTTGAGCCGCACCTGGATCATGTGCGGGCAGCGCTGGTCGTCGTAGTAGAGCTCCTGGCAGTGCATGCAGTAGATGCACTCGTTGACGTTGATGTGCCCCTCGGGATGGATCGACTGCACCGGACATTCCTTGGCGCAGCGCTGACAGGGCGAGCCGCACTCCTTCCAGCGGCGCAGCCATTCGAAGGTCCGGACGCGGCCGGGGATCGCCAGTGCGGCGCCGAGCGGGCAGAGGTAGCGGCAGAAGAAGCGCTCGATGAAGAGGCCGATGAAGAGCAGGCCGCCCGCATAGGCGACGAATGGCCAGCCGCGGGCGAATTTCAGGATGATCGCGGTCTTGAACGGTTCGACTTCCGCGAAGGTCTCGGCAAGCGCAACCGAGTAGAGCGACAGACCGAACAGGGCGAGGAAGATAATGTATTTGATCGGCCAGAGACGCTCGTGAAGACCCCAGGGCACCGTGATCTGCGGCACCTTGAGCCATTTCGCGACCGTATTGGTCAGCTCCTGCAGCGCGCCGAACGGGCACAGCCATCCGCAGAACGGACCGCGTCCCCAGAACAGAAGTCCGGCAGCGATTGCCGACCAGAGCACGAAGATCAGCGGCGCGGCAAGAAAGAACTCCCAGTGAAAGCCGGTCACCAGCGCGTTGGTGAAGGTCACGACGTTGACGACGGAGAGCTGCGCGTTGGCGTACCAACCAAGCCAGATCAGCACGAAGGCGAGATAGCCCCGGCGAATCCAGGTATAGAGCGTCGGCCGTCGCACCAGGATGTTCTGAAAGAAGAAGATGGCGGTCAGTACGATCAGAGCTATCGCCGTGATCGCGATAGAGGCCGGCTGCGAGCGCCAGATCCGCGTCCATAGCGGCTCTTCGCCGTCCTCCGCTGGCAGGGACACCTGTGCGCCCGGAGCGGAGGTTTGCGTCGCCGGCGTGCCGGACGGCACCGTCACCGGACGTTGCTCGGACCGCAGGTAGCGATCGGGCAGATTGTAGTCGAGGTCGAAGGTGAGAAACGCCTTGTCGCGGCTGCCGACGTTTCTTTGCACGAGCAACTGCAGTTCCCAGGGCTGCGTCGGGTCGAGCGTGAATTCGGGCGGCGTGACGAACAATGCGATTTCGTGGAAGTCCGGCGCGCCGTCGGCGGCAAGCGCGCCCAGGCGCGTATGATTCCGGTCGCGGAAGCGGGTGCTGGAGCCTTCCTGAAGGATTTCGACGCGGTCGAAAATGCCGCCGCGCACATAGGCAGAGCCCTTGAAGGAATAGATGCCGTCGCCAGCGATCATGATCGCCTGCTGTCCCGGCTGCAGGCGCTCCTTCAACCGCTCATAGCCCTCGTCGCCGAGCAGGCTGCGGCCGATCGTCGGGGCGCTGGCAAGCGCAACATAGAGGTCGATGAAGGTATCGCCTGGCTCGCCCGCTTCAGGGTTCTGTGCGGCGGCCGTGTTTCCCGATTTCGCGAATGCATCATTGACCTCGCCGATCGTCAGGTGCAGCCGCCGCACCGAGCCGTCGCCGACAAGGCTGGCCCAGTCACGAATCTCACTCTTTCCGAGGTCAAGCGTCTTGGTGACCGGCGGCAACGCCGCCGCCGCGACGCTCCCGCCGCCAATTCGTCCGGTTCGAATCAGCCGTACCGCGGAGCGTACGATGCTGTCGCTCATGACCAGCACGCTCACGGTCGCGCCGCTGATGATGTCGACCTGCGGCGGCCGTTCCGCACCTCGCGCGATCGGCCTCATATCCTTGCCGATCAAGCTGTTTACGGCGGCGACGATACGCGGCTCCGGAATTCCGATCAGGACGATCGGCTCCTTGTGGTCGATGAGCTTCAGGCCCCTGACGATGCCGTCGGAATCGATGCCGACCAGGATGTGGATCGGCTTGCCTGAATAGCCGACCGAATTGGCGAAATCCGAGTTGAGATAAACAAAGCCCTGCAGTTGGTCGCCGCGATAGACGGGAACAATCGGCGGGTCGCCCTGCGGCGGACCGAAGCGATCCGCACCTGTGAAGAAGTCGCTGGGTTGGGCTTTTGGCAGATAGGTGGTGAGATCGCTCGCAGCCAGGGCCGCGCGTGTCCAGAAGATGATGCCAACGGCGACAATCACGGCCAGCGCGAATGCAGCCGCTCGTCGGCGGCCATGACACGCTGAACTGGGACAAGGGGGCGTCGGCGCTGACAACCCTAAAGGGATCACCGATCCAACCACCGAAAGTTGACTCCTGTTCAGACCGGCTGTCTAGTCGTAACCGGGACACGCGAGTTTGTTCTGGATCAAACACAGCTATGCAGGTGGCTCATGCTGCTAACGCGAGCATTGCTTTTGAAAGACGAACCGGCGGGAACCTTGCAGTCGCTGGATGAGCTGTTTGCGCTTGCCAATGCGATGGAGAAGGAGGCCGCGGATCGCTATTCGGAGCTTGCCGAAGAGATGCGGGCGCAGGACAGAGATGATCTTGCGGCAGTTTTCGCGCAGCTTGCGGCCGCCGAGCGCGAGCACGTCGATAGTGTGACACGTTGGTCGCTATCGCGCCGTGGCAAGGCGCCTGATCCGGCACTGATGCGCTGGGATGCGCCAGAGACTTTCGATGCCGAGACCATGGCAGAGATCAAGGCGTCGCGGCTGACGACACCTTATCGTGCCCTGGCGATGGCGGTGCGCAATGAAGAGCGCGCGTTTGCCTTCTGGTCCTATGTCGCGGCGTTCGCCGCCGATTCCGAGATCAGAAAGGCCGCCGAGGCTATGGCGCGGGAGGAGCTTGCGCATGTGGCGACCCTGCGCAAGGAGCGGCGGAGCGCCTATCACCTTGAGCACAAGGAGCGCGCGGGTGAGGGGGGCGCTGAGGCAGCAGCTCGGGTGGATGCCGGCGCGCTGGAATCTCGTCTGGCCGTGCGGCTCACGGACCTCGGGGCGCGCGTCCAAGGACGTTCGCAGAGCCGCGCTCACGAGCTTCGCGAAGAGGCCGAACTGATGTCGGCCCATGCCGCGGGGTTCGGGTCCTTTCCTGCGGCACTGCAGGGAGCTGATGCCCAGATCATCGCCGAGGCTCTGACCGACGCCTATCTCGACGGTGCCGAACGCTCGGACGATCCGGCGCGTGTCGAGCTTCTGCAGACGCTGGCGGAGCGTGCCATCGCGCGGCTTGCCTGGCTGCGCAGCCTGGAGCCCATTGTTAGGGCGAAAGCGTGATGAGCTTGGAAACAATCAATGACAGGATTCGTGCCTCTTCAGGCAAATGATTGCGGTTATGTTGACTCGCCCCGCAGGCCAAGATGGTCAAACAAATTCATCGGGAGCGGAAAGACCACGGTCGAGGACCGTTCGCCCGCGATGTCGTGCAGCGCCGCGAAATAGCGTAGCTGCATCGCTTGCGGCTCCTGGGCGAGGATGCGGCCGGCCTCGACGAGCTTTTCGGCGGCCTGCTGCTCACCCATCGCATTGATCACTTTGGCGCGTCGCAGCCGTTCCGCCTCGGCTTGCTTGGCTATCGCGCGCACCATGGTTTCGTTGAGATCGACATCCTTGATCTCGATCGACGTGACCTTGATGCCCCAGACGTCGGTCTGCTTGTCGAGGCTCTCCTGGATGTCGGCGTTTAACCTGTCGCGTTCTGCGAGCATCTCGTCGAGTTCGTGCTTGCCGAGTACCGAGCGCAGCGTAGTCTGTGCGAGCTGGCTGGTCGCGGCCATGTAATCGCCGACCTTGATGATCGCGCGCTCGGCATCAACGATGCGAAAGTAGAGGACGGCGTTGACCTTGACCGAGACGTTGTCGCGCGAAATCACGTCCTGCGGCGGCACGACCTGCACCATCACCCTGAGATCAACCTTCACGAGTTGCTGCACGACTGGAATGAGGATGATGAGGCCCGGGCCCTTCACGCCAGTGAAACGGCCGAGTGTGAAGACGACGCCGCGCTCATATTCCCGCAGAATGCGAATGGCCTGGGTCAAAAAGAGGATGACGACCAGCACAAGCGCTGCATAGGTCAAATAATCAAGCATCATGATGTATCTCCTTCGCCGGTCGGGACTGGCGCCGCACCACCAGCGTCAGATCGATGATGTTGGCGACTTCAACCACCTCGCCCGGCTTGAAGGTTTCGGTGCCGCGCGCTTGCCATCGCTCGCCGTGCGTGAAGACATGACCTTCATTCTCGGACCAATCGAGGACCTTGGCGGACAGGCCTCGCATGGCTTGCGCGCCGACGCGGACCGGACCGCTGCGAGCGCGCCGAAGCGAACCGAGCACGACGAGAACAAAGCCGATGAACGTCGCCGTCACGATGGCGATGAGCCACCACGACAGTCGGTAGCCCGGCGCTTCGACCCTGAAGAGCATAACCGCTCCCAGCACAAAGGCGATGACTCCGCCGAGGCCGATCACGACCGTCGGGTTGAAGGCCTCGAAGGCGAGAAGCGCGATCCCGACCAGCATCAAGGCGAGGCCGGCGTAGCTGATCGGCAGCAAATTGAGGGCGTAGAGGCCCAGCAGCAGGCAGATCGTGCCGACGACTCCGGGGGCGACCGTGCCGGGGGACATGAATTCGAAGATTAGCCCGTAGACGCCAACCATCAGGAGAATGAACGCGACGTTGGGATCAGTGATGACCGCCAGGAACCGGGAGATCCATCCAGGATCGATTATTTCGACGACGGCGTCCTTCGTCGCCAGACGTTGCGTCTTGCCACTTGCAACCTCGACAACGCGACCATCGACCTTCGCGAGCAGTTCGGCCGGATCGCGTGCGATGAGATCGATGACATGTTCGTGCAACGCGCCGTTGGCGGAGAGGGTGGCGGCCTCGCGCACCGCCTTCTCGGCCCAGTCGGCATTGTGGCCACGCAGTTCGGCGAGGCTGCGGATGAGGGCGACGGCATCATTCGTCACCTTTGCCGTCATGGCATCCTTTGGCTCGTGCTGGCGGTCGCTATCCTTGCTGTCTTTGCCCTCCTTGTCCGGGGTGCCACCCGGCAGACCCGGTATCGGACCGCCAATCTGCACCGGCGTCGCCGCACCGATATTGGTGCCCGGCGCCATTGCCGCGATATGGGTTGCATAGAGAATATAGGTCCCAGCGCTTGCGGCGTGGGCTCCGGAGGGAGCGACGTAACCGATGACAGGCACGGGCGAAGCGAGCACATCCGAGATGATCTCGCGCATGCTGGTGGTGAGACCGCCCGGTGTATTCAGACGCAGGATGACAATGTCTGCGCGTCGTTCGGCTGCTTTGGCCAGAGCGTCCTTCACGTAACTTGCCGACGCCGGCCCGATCGCTCCGTCGAGCGAAATAGTCAGTGCAAGACTGCGGTTCTCCTCCGCTAAGCCGGGAAGGAGCGAGACAACCAGAGCGACGATTGCAATCGCCGCAACGAGGGCCGCCTTTACGGTCTGCACGGCAAGCACTCCCTTGCCAAAAATATGGGGTTCCGTTCCGGAACCTCAATGGCCACGAACCACCGCACGCGCATGCCGTTGTGCAGTGCGATAGCTGGCACTCGCTTCCATTCTTGCAGAGCCTGAACCGATCAAGCGTGGCAAGCTTCGGCCCGGCGCACTCCTCACTTCGTTCTCGCCGGCGGCTTGTTTCTTTCGACCGGGCTGATGATAGGCTGCTAGCCTGGGTGGAAATTTAGAAACTCCTTGGGGCTTCTCCAAATGACGGCCGCATCAGGCCAGCGCCCCATCTATGCATGCGCGGGATGGGAAATCGATCTTGCCAGACGGGAATTGCGCTCTCAGGGAGCACCCGTACCTTTGGGCGGACGGGCCTTTGAAATCGTTGCAGAATTGGTCCAGGCAGAAGGCGAGCTGGTTTCCAAGAGTGATTTGACCAAGCGGGTTTGGCGGGGGGTATTCGTCGAGGAGGGCGCGCTTCGCGTGCACATCGCGGCGATCCGCAAGGCCCTCGGTCCGGATCGCGACATGCTGGCCACGACGGTCGGCCGGGGATATCGCCTTCTGGGATCATGGCTCATCCGGCATGTCGATGCGCCGGATCAGCCGGCCGCGCCCGAACTGTCGCCGTCGACCAACATTCCGTCCGCGACGTTCGATCTCATCGGTCGCGCTACGGCGATCGGTCATCTGTGGGAGCTTCTGTCAGCCTACCGAGTCGTGAGCCTCGTCGGGCCCGGCGGGATCGGCAAGACGGCGCTGGCGCTGCAGGCGGCCAGATCGCCGCCGTTCGGACTGACCGCCGACCGATTCCTCATCGAACTGGCCTCGCTTTCAAATTCCGAACTCGTGCCTTCAGCGGTTGCCGGCGTACTCGGCATCAAACTGGAAGGTGAAGAGATCTGCGCAGAGGCCATCGCGCGTGCCATCGGAGCACGGCAATTGCTGCTCGTTTTCGACAACTGCGAGCATGTGATTGGTGCCGTAGCCAGGCTGACCGAGACCATCGTCAGCCGCTGCTCCGGCACCACCATTATCGCGACCAGCCGCGAGGCCTTGCGCATCGATGGCGAGCATGTCTATCGCGTGCCTCCGCTGGAAGTGCCGCCTGAGCCTCTGCTCGCACCGGACGCCATCTTTGAACACACCGCAGTCGAGCTGTTCATGACCAGGGCGAAGGCGCAGGGCTCTAGTTTCGAACGCGACGAGGAGAACCTTGGCGCCATCGCCGCCATTTGCCGCCGGCTGGACGGCATTCCGCTCGCGATCGAGTTTGCCGCGGCACGTGCGACGATGCTTGGCCCGCCCAAGATTGCGGCGCTTCTGGACGATAGATTCAAATTCCTCACGACGGGCCGGCGCACCGCGCTGCCCCGGCAGCAAACGCTGCGCGCGACGCTCGACTGGAGCTATGACCTGCTGCCGGAGGCGGAGGCGCGGGTCTTGCGGCGGCTCGGCATATTTGCCGGAGACTTCCTGCTCGACGCGGTGATTGCGGTCGCCGGCGATCGCGAGAGGGGCGAAGTCACCGACCAGCTTGCCAACCTGGTCGCCAAGTCGCTTGCCGTCGCCGACATCCGTGGCGACCGGCCGCACTACCGCCTGCTGGATACGACGCGCGCTTACGCGCTGGAAAAGCTCCATGGTTCCGGGGAATATCCCGACGCCGCGCGCCGTCACGCGCAATATTATCGTGGCTTCTTCGCCAATGCAGAAGCCGAAAGCGAGTTGAAGCCGCAAGCGGAGTGGCTTGCCATCTACGGCCGGCACATCGACAACGTGCGTACCAGCCTTGATTGGGCATTCTCGCCCAGCGGCGATGCGCAGACCGGCGTGGCATTGACCGCGGCCGCGGTGCCGCTGTGGGTGCAACTGTCGCTGCTCGCGGAGTGCCGCGAGCGCACTGAGTTGGCGCTGGCAAGGATCGACGAAGCCACCCCTGGCATGTCGCGCCTGCGCATGCAGCTTTCGGCGGCACGCGCCTGGTCGCTGATGTACGGCGTCGGCAGGGCTCGCGAGGCCGGTCCCGCCTGGGCCTTGGCCTTGCAACTCGCGGAGCAACTCGGCGACGCCGACTATTTGCTGCGCGCGCTGTGGGGACTGTGCATCGATCAGTTCAACAATGGCGAGTTTCGCAAGGCGCTGGAATTCGCGTACCGCTTCGCCGAGGTCGCGGACAGCTCGAGCAACTCCGTCGACCTGATGATGGCCGACCGGCTTCTCGCCACCACGCTGCATTACCTTGGTGACCAGAACCTTGCGCATCATCACATCACGCGGACCTTGTCGCGCCTTTCGGATTTATCGCCAAAGCCGCAGGTGATCCGCTTTCGCTTCGATCTCCGGGTATCGGCGCACTATTTCCAGGCTCGCATCCTGTGGCTGATGGGGCTAGCCGACCAGGCCTTGCGCGTGGTCGAACACAACATCGAGGAAGGCCGGGCGAGCGGGCACGCCCTGACATTCTGCAGCGTGCTGGGGCAGGGCGCCTGCCCGATCACCTTCCTTGCCGGCGACCTCGATGCCGCGGAACGCTACTGTGCGCTATTGATCGAGCATACCGAGCGGCACCCGATCCGGCTGTGGAATTTATGGGCGCGCGCCTTCAGGGGCATGGTGATGGCAAGGCGTGGCGGCGTTGCCACAGGATTGCCGGTGCTGCGAAAGGCGCTCGAAGTGGCCGGCGAAGCGCGGTTCCTGCCACGCTTCCTGCTTCCGCTTGGCGAATTGGCAGCCTGTCTCGGCGAGGCCGGCGAAGTCGCGCAGGGGCTTGCCGCCGTCAATGAGGCGCTTGCGCGCTCCGAGGCGAGGGAAGAGCAATGGTACCAGGCCGAGCTGCTGCGTATCAAAGGCGAGCTGCTGCTCCGCGCCAGCGAACATCGCTCCGTTGTCGCCGCCAAGCAGTCCTTCGACAAATCGCTCCAGGTGGCGCGTAGCCAGGGCGCGCTGTTTTGGGAGCTGAGGACGGCAATCAGTCTTGCTCGATTGAGAGCCAGTCAGGACCGTTCTGCCGACGCACACCACATCCTTGCCTCCGTGTACGGAAAGTTCACCGAGGGTTTCGAGATTTCGGACCTGCGAAACGCAAGAGCAATGCTGGCGCAGCTTTCGACCGAGTGAGCCGCCTTGGCGCGATCCGCGGCTGCTCGCATCGTTCGGGTCGTACCAAGTCCCGCATTATCCGTTTTTCCGGGCCCATCCCATCGACAGCGCGCTGCTCTCGCCGCGCATGAGCTTCTCTTAATTTCCCGGTTTTTTGCGCCCGCGCGTCTTGCAACGGACGAGCGGTTGAGATATTTGTAATACATCACTACTATACTAATGAGGACTCAACGTTGGACGTTCGCGGTTCCATTCGAGTTGATAGCGATGTCTTGATTGTCGGGGGTGGAGCAGCCGGTGTTGCGGCGGCTATCGCCTCTGCGCGTCAGGGGCTGAGCGTTACGCTGGTCGAGCGCTACGGTTTCTGCGGCGGCGGTGCTGTCGCCGGGCTCTCAGGCACCGTCTGCGGTCTTTACGAAGCGACGAATAATATTGCGGCGGGCCCGCAACAGGTCGTTTTCGGTTTCGCCGACGAGTTTTGTCGGAGGCTCGAGGCGATGGGAGGGCTCGGCGCGCCATTGCTCTACGGCAAAACATGGGCTCGCGTCCACGACCCGCTGGTGTGGCGTGAGGCTGCAGATGCGATGCTGCGGGAAGCAGGCGTCCGCGTCATCTTCCATGCGGTTGCCCAGTCCGTGCGAATGGAGGGCGACAAGGTCGAAGGACTTGGCATCTGGACAAAGCAGGGGCCGGTGGATGCACGCGCGAAGGTCGTGATCGACGCGAGTGGCGATGCCGATGTGGTCGCGATGGCAGGGCTGCCGAATTTCATCGGCGACAACGGCGCGGTGCAAAATCCGACGATGATCTTCCGTATGATGGGAGTCGATGTCGAGCGCTTTGTCGGCGAATACGGCGTCGACACGATCATGCCGGAGAAGGTCTCCGCGATGATCCGCGCCAAGCACAATGCCGGCGACTACAAGCTCCCACGCGCCAAGATCTGGTTGTTTCCTACCACGCGTCCGGGAGAGCTACTGTGCAATTGCACGCGCCTGATCGGGCCGGATGGCCGAGAGCTGAACACGCTATCTTACCGGGACTTTACCGACGCGGAAATCGAAGGTCGGCTGCAGGCTCGCGAATATGCGCGCTTCTTCCGTGACAATCTGCTCGGTTGCGAGGATGCTTTCCTGAACGACACCGGCGTTCAGGTCGGCGTGCGCCAGACCCGCCAGGTGTCGGGTGTGAGGACGCTTGCAAACTCGGACGTCGTTCGAGGCGCGAAGTTCGCCGACGGCATCGCCGTGTCGCCCTGGCCGATCGAACTGCACTCGGGGGACAAGCCCAGGGTGGAGTGGCTGCTCAATGATTACTACGAAGTTCCTTACGGATGCTTCGTCCCCGAGCGTGGTGAAGGGCTGCTGGTCGCGGGTCGGTGCTTGTCGGCAGAACATGAGGCCGTGGCCTCGGCGCGCGTGACCGCGCAGTGCTTTTCCTACGGTCACGCAATAGGTCTCGCCGCGGCGATTGCAGTTCGCGAGAACGTGCTGCCTCGCGCTATCGACGGCAAGGATGTCAGAGCCGCAGTCAACGCGGACGGCGCACGCATTGGATGAGGACAATCCCCGAATGATCAAGTCTGAAATAAATGGGGCGATCGCGATCGTCACAATAAATCGTCCTGAGCGTCGCAATGCGTTGGGATCGCAGTTGATGCGGGATCTCGGGGCGGCGCTATCCAGTGCCGAACAGAACGATGCGGTAAGGGCGGTGGTGCTGGCCGGGGCGCCGCCGGCATTCTGCGCCGGGAGCGACCTGAAGGAGCTGGCTGGCCTATCGATAGCGGATATGTGCAAGCATGAGTCGGAGACGGCGGCATTCGCGCGTGCCATCGGCTATCGCGCAAAGCCGGTCATCGCCGCGGTGGAGGGGTATGCGCTTGGTGGCGGCTTTATCCTTGCCGCGTCCTGCGACATCGTCGTCAGTGCGTCGACGGCTCGCTGGCATTTGCCCGAGGCGCCAAACGGTTGGCTGCCTCCGTGGGGTTTAGCATCGCTGGTAGCGCGAACCGGCCCTGTTCGAGCGCGCCGTTTGACCTGGGGAGCCGCGCCGATCGACGGTGTCGAAGCAGCTCGTATTGGACTGGTTGACGATGTGGTCGAGCCGGGCGCAGCGCTCGCGCATGCGATCAGTGTGGCCAACGGGCTTGCCGCGGTGCCACTGGAGGCCATTGCGTCTACCAAGCGATTCTTTGAGCCATTCATCATGGCGGATACGGAGCGCCTGGATGAAGTCGCATCCAGGGAGTTCGCACTAAATTGCGAAACGCCGAGCTCTCGCAAGACCTTCGAACGTTTCATGGTGAAAGCGTGAGCAAGATTGTTGATGCTGCGACCGCGGTCGCTTCGATTCCGGACGGATCCACTGTCGGCTGTGTCGGCGTAATCGGCTGGGTGACGCCGGATGCGCTGCTCAAGGCGCTTGGAGAGCGCTTCCGCAAAACGGCGAGCCCGAAAGATCTGACGTTCTATTTCCCTGTCGGAACGGGCGACGCCCAAGGCATCAGGCGAATGGATCACGTCGCGCAAGAAGGGTTGATGAGGCGCATCGTCGGCGGATCCTACATCAATCCGGTCGATCCAACGACGGGCAAGCGCCCGGAGTTGATGCGCTTGATCCGTGAAAACAGGATCGAAGCCTATTCATGGCCAATCGGAGCGACCATGCATTGGCTTCGCGAAGTTGCGCGCCGCAGTCCCGGTTACATGACACGGATCGGTCTCGGGACCTACATCGATCCCGAAAACGGCGGTGGCAAGTTCACCGAGCGCGCACAAGATAATCTGGTTCGGCGCATCGATTTCGAAGGTCAGTCTTATCTGTTCTATCCTACGTGGAAGCTGGACACGGTCTTTATCTACGCCTCATCGGCGGACGAGGAAGGCAACCTCTCATTCGAGAACGAGGCGCTCGTCTCCTCCAACATCGCGCTAATCCTCGCGGCCAAGGCGCATGGTGGCCGTGTGATTGCTCAGGTGCGCCGAGCGGTACCTCATGGAACGCGGCCCGCTTCCGAGGTGCGGATTCCCGGCATGTTCGTCGACGCCGTCGTGGTCGATCCGTCGATGATGATGACGACCGACGTGAAGTTCGAACCGGCTTACTTCGGCGGAGAACGGGTTCCTCTGTCGCAGCTCCCGCCCATTCCGATGTCGGCGGACAAGGTCGTTGCGTTGCGTGCATCGAAAGAGGTCCGCAAGCGAGAACTATCGATCTTCGGCTTCGGCGCAGCAGCCGACGTACCCTTGGTGATGGCTGAGCAGGGGGTGTTCGAGAACGGTAGCCTCAAGGACTACTGGTTCACGACCGAGCACGGTTCCTACGGGGGCATCGTGATGTCCGGCTGGCAGTTCTCGGCCAACCTCAATCCCGATGCGATTTTGGACGGGGTCTACCAGTTCGATGCCATCGATGGCGGCCTTTGCCGGTTTGCGGCGCTGGCCTTTGCCCAATTCGACCGGGGTGGTCTGGTCAACGTTTCCAAGTTCGGCGTCGCGAATCCTGGCGCCGGCGGGTTCATCGATATCGCGGAAAACGCAGAGCGGCTGGTGTTCACCGGCACTTTCACCACCGGCGGCCTCGATGTCGCGTTCGCGGATGGAAAACTGCGCATCGTCAAAGAAGGCAAGGTGCGCAAGTTCGTCAACAAGACCGAACACATTACCTATTCCGTGATCGATGGCGTGAAGCGTGGTCAGACGGCCCGCGTGATCACCGAGCGCGCGGTGTTCGAGATTGCGGCCGAAGGCTTGATCCTCACCGAAGTCGCGCCGGGGATCGATGTTCGCCGCGACGTGCTCGATCAGATGGAATTCGCCCCATGGAAGGTGGCGGACGATCTCAAGCTCATGGATGAGGCGTTCTTCCTGGATATGCCTTGCCAAGCTAGGGCCAGTTGAAGGTCGCCAAACGCTGATTCGATCAGGCTACACCAGGCCGATCCCTCGCTCGAAGATCTTGCGTGTATAGCCTTCGATCTGGTCCATCAGGGCCGTAGCGTGGGCAAGCGCCTTTTTTTCGTCCTGCCGCGCGACGGCGCGCGCCCGCTCGGCATGCAGTTTACCCATCGCTTCGAGGTTCTGCAGGTCGGACTCATATTTGTAGTAAAAGCGCCGCGACATCGCGTGGAGCGGTGAGATCGACCGGGCCGCAAAAGGATTGCCCGCCGCCTTCGCGATGAGCTGATTCGCGTTGAACACCTCGCGAAGGTATTTTTCCAGATTGCCCTGCTTGCCGGCCGCATCGATTTCGTTGGCCGCCGCAACGAGCCGCTCGCGATCGGCGGCCATGATCCTTCGCGCCGCTCGTGTGGAAATGAAAATCTCAAGCTCCCTGCGGAATTCGATGACGAGCAACTGCTCATGGAGATTGATCTCGGTGATCATCAAGCCATGTCGCGGCAAGATGCTCACCAGATAGTCTGCCTGCAGGCGCTTGACTGCTTCGCGGACCGGCGTGCGGCCAATCCCGATCTTGTCGGCAAGACCCTCTTCGGACCAGTGGCTCCCGGGAGGAAGCTGTAGCGTGACAATCATCTCCTCGAGGCGTCGATGCGCGGCATCGGCCTGTGATTCCGTCGTGACATCGATCGCAGCTTTCTTACCCATAAGACGTCTAAGCCTTTGCAGTACACCGAGTCGTATTGAAGAACTCGCAAGCACCAGTCAACCGAGCCACGCCAGATCTATACCAGTTTGTTGTCCGTCGCCGTTTCCGCGACCTTTCTCCGATAGTCCAGTCAGTAGCTCTCACGTCGCCTCGGCATGCGAACGAAGCAGCCAGGCTTGACGCATGTCGCGTAAGATATTACTAGTACGTTAGTGAGATAATACAAACATTGTCAGGGAGGGAGAGACGTGCTCGGGTCAAGAGGATTTCTGCTCACAGGGGTGATGGCGTGCAGCCTGCTCGCGGCGCCGGCCGTTCGCGCTCAAGATGTCGTCAAGATCGGTCAGATCGAGGCATTAACGGGCGCCACCGCCACGTACGGATGGATGTCGGCGCAAGGCACCAAGGTCGCCGTCGAGGAGATCAACGCCAAGGGCGGCTTCAAGGTCGGCGACAAGACCTACAAGCTCGAATTGATCCAGGCGGATACCCGTGGCGAGCCACGCGAGGCCACGGTTCAGTTTCGCAAGATGATGGAAGACAAGGTCCGCTTCGTTTTCGGGCCATTCTTGACCAATATCTTCAACGCCATTGAACCGATCGCGAATCAGAACAACGGCAAGTTCCTGCTGTTCTCAGGGGCCACATCGGCCCATGCCGCGCTTGGAAAGCCGGATCACGACTATCTGTTGCGCACCTGGAATTGGGATGCCGGTTCGGCGGGGTTCGGCCAGTTGATGGTCGACTACCTGAAGAAGCTGAACACCAAGAAGGTGGCGATGCTGTTCCAGAATGATGCCTTCGGTAAGACGGCCGTCGATATCTATACGGGGCTTTTCAAGACTGCCGGCATCGAGCTGCAGGTCGAGCTCTTTGAGCCCGGTACGAAGGACTTCAGTGCGGTACTTGCGAAACTCGCCGCCGGGAAGCCCGATATTCTCTTCCCCGGTTATTCCGATGCGGTGCTCTACGACATCGTGCGGCAGGCGACTGAATCCGGCTTCGCGAACCGCTTTTTCCTGGTTCGTGGCTCGATCGGGCCGGCGCTCAAGAACAAGGACGCCATCGCGGACTACGTAGCCTACGTTCCGAAGTACTTCGAGGAAGCGGAAAAGAGCGAGCCGAAGGTCAAGGCGTTCATTGAGAGCTACAAGAAGACTTTCAACCGGGAATTCCCCTACGACCAGGCGCCTCTGTGCTCATCGTCCTGCTACGACCATGTCTACATGCTCGTCCAGGCGATGCAGAGCGCAGGTACCGTCGACGACGTTTCCAAGATCCGGTCTGCGTTGCTGGCCATGACTTACGACGGGTTGTGGAAGATCCGATACGACAAGACCGGGGAGGCGGTGTTCGGGTTCGACGTGGTGCATGTGCGCAAGGGCGGCTCGATTGAAATCGTCAAATACGATCCGACCAAAGAATAGCTGAGATCGTCGCGCTTCGGCTTTCCCGGAATGTCTTCTTCGTCCGGGAAAGCCCTTCCATTGATGAAGGGGGCATTTGCCATGGCGTGCTCTCCTAACGGACACAGTATCCATGTCGCAGCTAATTATCGGGCAGATGCTCAACGGCGTGATCGTCGGCTCGCTCTACGGCATCATCGCGCTCGGCGTGACGCTCACCTTCGGTTTGACCGGCATTGTGAATTTCGCGTTGGGCGCCTTCATGATGCTCGGCGCCTACACAACGTGGTATTTCTACGACGTGCTCGGCTGGCCATATGCATTGGCCGTCCTCGGCGCCGTCGGCGCCGTCAGTGTCGTCGGTTACGTCTCGGATCGTGCACTGTTTCAGTTCACGCGCGGCAATCTCGTCAATGGCCTGCTTGTGTCGATCGGCATGATCTCGGTATTCGAGGCGCTCGTGCTGGCGGCCTTCACCACGACCCCGAAGGACCTCACTTACGTCCTGCCTGGCGCGTTGAACATCGCGGGGATTGTCCTTCCCAAGATCAAAGTCGTTGTCTGCGTCGTCTTCCTGGCCGTGATATTCGGCACTTATCTCGCGTTGACGCGCACCTGGCTTGGCCGTGCGGCGTTCTCCTATGCGCAGAATCCCGAGGCGGCTGCGCTGATGGGGGTTCATACCGGACGATTGCAAACGATCGTCGTCGTGTACTCGACGGCGCTCGCAGGTCTTGGCGGAGGGCTCTACGCCAGCATGTACTCCATCGAGCCGACGATCGGCTCCGGATACATTCTAAAGGCGGTGGAAGCTGCGATCCTTGCCGGCGTCGGAAGCGTCATTGGAGCGCTGGGCGGCGGCATCATTCTCGGTATCAGCGAGAACATAGGATCCGTCTTCCTTCCATCCGCCTTCCGTGACGCCTACGGGCTCGTCTTCCTGATCGCGATTCTCCTCGTTCGTCCGGGCGGCCTCTTTGGAGATCGGCCATGAGATACGCCATCGCCATCGGATTGCTCGCCGCGCTGCTGGCGCCTCTCATAGCTCACAGCGATTCGGTTCTTGCCATTGCGATTTACGCCTTCATGGCTGCGTCGCTGGCGGTCAGCTTCAATCTGATATTCGGATTCACCGGCCAGTTGTCGATGTTCCACGCGGCATCCTTCGGCGTGTCGGCCTACATCGTCACGATCCTTGTCACGACGTTCGGTTGGAATTTCTGGTTGGCCATAGCTCCGGCTCTGGCCGTCGTTCTCATCCTGTCGCTGATCGTTGGAACGATCTGTTTCCGGTTCAAGCTAAAAGAGTTCTACTTCGCCGTGGTCACGATGGCGTTTTCGGAGGTGCTGCGGTTGATCATTCTGAACTGGAACGGAATGACGAACGGCTCACTTGGCATCACCGTCGCGGACAGGCCGAGCCTCTGGACGCCGATTGGAAACGTTGCGATTTCGGGCGGGGTTGCCTGGTACTACCTGACGCTGGCACTGTTGGTTGTCGTATACGTCGTCTGCCAGGGGGTCCTTTCGTCGTGGATCGGACGGTGCTTTGCAGCGATCCGCCTGAACGACCAGTTAGGCGAAACCCTGGGTATCGATGTTTTCAAATACAAGCTGCTGAGCTTTGCGATCGGAAGCGTGCTCGCAGGCTTGGTCGGCGCCTTCTACGGGTTCTATTCAGGTTTCGTTGAGCCGCACTATCTCTCGATACCACTCGGGCTAGACATTATTGCGATGGTTCTGCTCGGCGGGGTTGGGTCGCTGATCGGGCCCGTGATCGGCGCCTTCGTATTGACGGCGCTTCCTCACGTCATCGAGTTGAGCGCGGAGCTCCGTATCGCGCTCTACGGTTCGATTCTGGTCTTTGTCATCCTGGTCATGCCGAAGGGCATCGTGGGCCTGATCGGGAGCAAAAGAAATGCTGCTTGATATCCGGAACCTGACCAAGCGCTTCGGCGGTCTGACAGCCGTTTCGAACGTCTCCTTCGGAATCGAGCGGGGCGAAATCATCGGAATCTTCGGACCCAACGGCTCCGGGAAGACCACGACGCTCAGTCTGATCGCGGGAATTCTCGTGCCGACGGACGGCAGCATTGTCTGGAAAGGCAAGGATATCAGCGCGCTTCCGCCGTTTGAAGTTGCGCAGCATGGACTGGTGAAGACGTTTCAGAATCCGCAACTGTTTCCCGAGCTGACTGTCGCCCAGCACATGCGCATCGCATGCCACCTCCATATCAAACGCGCATTAGGCTTCGGTCGCGTGTGGTCACTATTCAGAGGCATGCCCGCTGAACTGAACGGCACGTTGACCCGCAAAATCGACCAGATGCTCGAATTGTGCAGGCTGGCCGACAAGCGAAACGAAGAGGCGGGAGCTCTGTCCTATGGGGGCGAGAAGATGTTGGGCGTGGCAATGGGAATGGTTTGCGAGCCTGAGCTGCTGTTGCTCGACGAGCCTGCCTCGGGCCTCGGCCACGATGAGATCATGAACCTCGACGCGGTCCTGCGCGATTTGAGAACGCATGGGGTCACGCTCTGCATCATTGATCACAAGGTTGGGTTCCTGGGCAGGCTGGCGGATCGATCGATTGCACTTCATCACGGCGCGGTCATCGCCACCGGCAAGACCGCTGATGTTCTCGCCAACGAAGCAGTCGTCGAAGCCTATTTGGGCAAGAAGCATGCTTGATGTCACCGATCTCAACGTCAGTTACGGCAAGCAGAAGGTCCTTAGAGGAATATCCTTTGAGCTTCGGCAGGGCGAAGTCGTCACGCTGATCGGGCCGAATGCCGCCGGAAAATCGACGACCTTGCGCACGCTTGCCGGGTTGAAGAGGAGCGACTCCGGAAAGATCGCCTTCGACGGCGGTGACATGGCTTCCATATCGACAGCCGAGCGCGTCAAGTGCGGGCTGGTGCTCGTTCCGGAAGGCCGCCAGATCTTTCCGCGAATGTCGGTCCATGAGAACCTGTTGATGGGAGCTTACCATCGTTCCGATCGCGACCATGTCGAAGACGATATCGAACGCATCTTTTCCATGTTCCCTCGTTTGCGTGAGCGCAGCACGCAGCGAGCTGGCTCGATGTCGGGTGGCGAACAGCAGATGCTCGCCATCGGACGTGGATTGATGTCTCGGCCGAAGTTGATGCTGCTCGATGAGCCGACACTGGGTCTCGCGCCGATCATTATCGAAGAACTTGGGCAGATCATCCGCAATCTGGCCAAGGAGGGCCTTGCGATCCTGCTCGCGGAGCAGAATGCGGTGATGGCTCTGGGATGCGCGGATCGCGCCTACGTGCTCCAGTCCGGCGACATCGTGACGTCGGGTGATGCGAAACGGCTCTCGGAGGCTCCCGAGGTCAAGCAGATGTATCTTGGCGCGTGACGTCTATTTGCTGGTGATCCATGAGCGATAAGCAGGAAGTTGTTGGTCTGGAGAAGCGGGGTGACGTTGCGGTCGTCACTTTGTTGAGGTCTTCGTGCCGCAATTCGATGAATCAGGAGCTCGTGGACGGGGTGAGGGCGGCCCTGATCGAGCTGGATCGCGATGAGAGTGTCGGCGCCATCGTTCTCGTCGGTGCGCCACCTGGCTTTTCCGCCGGCAGCGACCTGAAGTTCATCGGTGCGCTCGGTCTCGAGGCGATGGGGCGGTTCGAGCAGGAATGCGGGGACTTGGGCCGCCTGATCGGTTTCATCAGCAAGCCCGTCGTTGCCGCGGTTGAAGCGTTCGCGATCGGTGGCGGATTTACATTCGCCACGTGTTGCGACGTCATTGTCGCGGGGCGCGGATCGAAGTGGAGCTTGCCCGAGGTGCCGCATGGATGGCTCACTCCCTGGGGCATCAAGTCGCTGGTTGCTCGCGTGGGGCTGGTCAAGGCTCGTTTGCTCTGCTTCTGCCTTGAGCCGCTGACCGCCGAAGGGGCGCGAGAACTCGGCGTGGTCGATTATTGTTGCGATGATGGCGAGGCGCTTTCGACCGCTGTCAGTATCGCCGAAAAGCTGGCCTTGCTTCCAAGGCCGGCAGTTGCGGCAACCAAGCGCTTCTTTTCCGGCCATCTGATGGAAAATGCCGAGGCGATGGACTTCGAAGCCAATCGCCTCTTCCTCGACAATTGTCGGGAGAGAGCCGCCCAGGCGACCCTTGACAAGTTCCGGCACCGCTGATGGCCGCCGTCCCAACCAGAAAGGACTGGACCGATGCTCCTTGACCTCAATGAAGAAGAAAGACTGCTGAAAGAAGGTCTCGAACAGTTCGCCGAAGGTTCGATCCGGCCGAAGATCAAGCCTTTCGTGGACCGGCATGAGTTTCCCACCGAACTCGTCAGAGAGTTTCTCTCACTCGGCTTCATGGGTACGGCCTACGATCCGGATTTCGCCGGCGGCGGACTTGGCACGCGAGGCGCGGCGATAGTGGCCGAGACGCTGGCTCGCGCAGAGCCGGGCTTCGCGGCGATCTATCTTTGCAACAGCGCGCCGATGACGGTGATCGCGCGCTACGGTTCCGACGAAGTCAAGAAGAAGTGGCTGGAGCCGCTATGCCGCGGCGATTTCATCGCCTCGTTTGGTGTCACCGAACCCAGCGGCGGGTCGGACGTCGCCAGCATCAAGACACGGGCCGTGGAAGATGGCGATTCCTTTGTGCTGTCGGGATCGAAGGTGTTCTCCACCAATGCCGGCACGCCTCTGCACGGAGTGTCGACGTTCGTCGCTGTCACTGACCCGGAGCTGGGCCCAAAGGGACTCTCGACCTTCGTCGTGCCGGTTGGAACGCCTGGCTTCAAGGTCGGCAAGCCCGGCCGCAAGATTGGCTGGCGGATTGCAGATTCGGTGGAGCTGTTCCTCGACGAATGCCGCGTGCCAAAAGCGAATATGATCGGCAAGCGCGGGGACGGGCTGAAGCAGATACTCACCACCCTTAGCATCGGCCGTATTCTTGTCGGCGCCACTGGCCTGGGGCTCGCTCGCAAGGCGATGGACCTCGCGAAAACCTATGGGGCAGGCCGCAAGATCGGCGGAGTGCCGATATTCAATCACCAAGGACTGACATTCCCGCTGGCCGACGCGCTTACGAAGATCCACGCGACCGAACTCATGATCCGCAATGCTGCCTGCTTGGCAGACGCAGACCGGCCATTCCGTCTCGAGACATCCATGGCCAAGTTGTTTGCGACCGAAATGGCGGGTGAAGTTGCCGATATCGCTCTGCAGGTTCACGGCGGCTACGGGGCATTCGAAGAGTATGAGGTGTCCGGGCTCCTCGGCGAAGCGCGGGTCCTTCGTATCCTTGAAGGTACAAGCGAAATCCAGCGTCTGGTGATCGCTCGCGAGCTGATGGCGTAGCGCTCTGCTAAGATCAGATTGCCTATCCACTATCCCTTCACTGGCTCGCGCTGGCCGCGGCAACAGGCGTGGTGGCGGTCGCGCGCTTGCTGAGTGCCAGATATACTGCGGCCGATACGCCGATGCCGAACAGCCAGCTCAAATCCGCGCCGCCGAGGAGGCCGGTCGAGATCGGACCCTGCAGTGCGCTAACGAGGCCGTCTTCCACCGACCAGCCGGCAACGAGACCCGCGAAGAAGGCGATGATCCCGCTCCAATTGATGTCGCCATAGGCGCTGGTCTCCGGCGAGCGGTAGAGTTCGGCGACGTCGATCTTGCCCCTTCGCTTGATGTAGAAATCGGCGAGCACGACGCCGGCCCACGGGCTCATCCACAACAAGAGGCTGATCATCCAGTTGTCGAACGCCTTCGCAAACGACGGCGCGAAGATGAAGTACAGCGTGACCAGATAGCCGGCGATGCCGACGATGATCGCTAGCGCGACGCGCGAGAGCTTGAAGCCTGCGCTGAGCGCGGCGAGCGCAGCCGAATAGACATTGAGGATATTGGTCGCAATCGGTCCGTGCAGCACCATCAGCAGCACCAGGATGCTGGTCGGACCGCCGAACACCGCGCTGACCATCTTGGCCGGATCGGTATCCAGCGTTGTGCTGGCGATCGTCGCGCCCAGGATGGCGAGCCACACGCTCGGTACGAACATGCCGACATAGCTGTACCAGAACACAGAGCTTGACGGCACGCTCCTCGGCACGAAGCGCGAATAGTCAGATGCCCAGGTGACCCAGGAGATGCCCCAACCGACGCCGACCGCCGTCATCAGCAGCGTCAGCATCGCCAGATGCGCGCCACCCGAAAGGGACGTGGTGAGGCCCCAATTGACGACGCGCGGACGCGACCACGCCAGCACGCTCATCAGGATCATGATGGCAACCGTCGCCGGCACCGTATATTTCTCGAAGGTCCGGATCGCGTAGAAGCCGTACACGCCGATCCCGACCTGAAGCACCATCACCAGCGTGATGATGATGATCTCGACCAGCCAGGTGTCGGGAATGCCGAACTGGCCAAGGATGGCGACTGCGATCTTCACGGGGAAGTAGGTGTTCACACCGCCCACGGCGGCAGCATGTCGCTCGGCAACATCATGCACGCATTGCCGGTGCCGGCCGGGAACGTGATCTGGTGGGCGCTGACCGATGCCAACGGCAAGGCCAACGTCGTGATCAACGCGACGGTCGACCTGAGCGGCCTGTGGACCAATGCTTCGAACGGCGCTGACGACAATTCGCGGCTCGCTTATCTCGACGGCGGCGACCTGACGATTTCGAGCACCCGTGCGATCACGCTCCGGTCGGGCTCCGTCGTTGACGTCTCCTCCGGCGGCGCCATTCTTGCCAACGGGAAGACGCGGGGCGGCTCCGGTGGCGATGTCAGCCTGCTGACCAATGACTATTCGCATTTTGCGGACTCGGAATTCATCGGCGCCGATCTATCGTCGCCGCTCGCGCTTGATGGCAAGATCCGCGGCTATGGTTTCAATGGCGGCGGCACGCTCACCATCAATGCGGGACAGTCTGTCGTCATCGGTCAGGCCACATCGGGATCAGGTGCACAGCTGGTGCTGGCGCCTGATCTTTTCGAGACAGGCTTCACCCGTTACGACATCCGCAGCACGTCGGGCATGACCATCGCTGACGGCACCAACGTTGCGCCCGTGGTGCCGGTCTATCGTTTCACGTCGGCTAGCTACAGTGCGCCGACCGGGACCGCCATGGCAGCCGCCGCGGAGACCTGGTTGCCGCCGACTTATCTCGACGATTCCGTTGCGAGCAAATTGACCCAGCGCGTCGGCGCCGATCTGACGCTGACGAGCCTATATGATTTCGACATGCGGCCGGGGTCCTCGATTTCGCTCGATCCAGGCCGTGCCGCGACGATCTACGCCAATCGCCAGACCACGATCGATGGCAACATCACGGCGCACGGCGGCAAGATCCTCATCACCAGCCTGCAGGACCAGCCGGGCGACATCCGTTACAACCAGGGCAACGGCATCTACACGCGGACCCGGTCGATCTGGATCGGCGATGACGCCACGCTCGACGTTTCGGCGCGTGCAGTGACAGCGACGGGCACGAGCGGCATGACCTATGGGGTCGTGCCGGACGGCGGTTCGATTGCGCTCGGCGGCACCGGCGCGACGGACAAGTACGGATATCTGATTCCAAGCAATGCCTTCGTGATCATCCGCCCGGGCGCTGTGCTCGATGCGTCCGGGACCTCGGCGTTGCTCGATATCTCGTCCGGCGGCGGCCTGCAGCGGGCGCAGGTGGCAAGCGATGGCGGTACCATCGCCCTTTATTCGGGGCTCGGCATGTACATCGACGGGACGCTGCGCGCCGCGGCCGGCGGCATCGGCGCCTCGGGCGGCACGCTCCTGCTCGCCGCGATCAGCCCTCTGTATTATGCGGCGCCCGCCAGTCCGACCAATCCTTATGGGATTGGCGACATACCGGCTGACATGCAGACGATGCGCAATCTCACGATTACGCAGCATCAGCGGCCGAGCGGACTTGCATCCAACCTCGCGCCGGGCGAAGCCGACCCGACGCTCAAGGTCGGCGAGGCTGCCATCAGTGTCGATCAGATTCACGCAGGCGGTTTTGATGCACTGTCGCTGTTCACGCGCGACCTGTTCGTGTTCAACGGCAATGTCGATCTTGCGATGAATCGCAGCATTGCGCTGACCGGCGGCATTCTGAGCGCGGCCGTCGATGCCCAGCATATCACCGTCAACCTGACGGCGCCCTATGTAAACCTGACCGGCTGGCACGGCTTCGATCACGGTTCGTTCGCGGGCTATGATCCTGCGCTCAACGTCTCAGGTCCGAGCATGAACACGGCTGCGGACTCGACATTCACGGTCTCGGCCAGCCTGATCGACATTTCTGCCGATGTTCGTTTCGGTGTGCACGGGCTGCACGGCATGGGCTACATCAGCGTTCCGGATCCAAACAGCGGCGTATTGGCTCCAATTCTTCCCGTGGATGCGCCTGGCTTCAAGCACGTCACGCTGCAGAGCGCCGGCGACGTGCGCTTTGGCTCCGGCAACGTTTTCACGCCCGGCGATCTGGCGATCCAGGCTTCACAGCTCTATCCGTTGAGCAACGCGACCGCGACCGTGACGGTTGGCCAGGTCTTGGGGCCGAATGACAGCATAACGACTGATCTCGATACCGTGCTGACGATTCGCGGCAATGGCGGGCCAGTGCCGGATGTTCCTCCCACCGTTTTCGGAAAACTTGCATTCGTCGCAGCCACGATCGATCAGGGCGGCATCGTGCGTGCGCCGCTGGGGGCGGTGTTGCTGAACAACAATTACGGCCTGAACGCCAACGTGCCGCCCGCGACGGTGATTTTCCGCGCCGGCAGCATCACGTCGGCCAGCGCGAACGGGCTGACGTTGCCGTTTGGCGGCACCTCGGATGGTATTGCCTACCAAGGTGCGGACGGCACGCTGGTTGACCTTGGCCTCCAGACAAGCGTGAACGGCAACGTCATCATCACGACCGGCATCTCGGTGCTGGCCACGTCGATCGTGGGTGAGAAGGGCGCGATCCTCGATCTCTCGGGCGGTGGCAACCTGACGGGGGCCGGCTTCATCAGCGGCCGCGGCGGCTCGGTCGACGTGTTGAAGACGGCGCTCGTCAACGCCAATCCGGTGAACAGCTACAGTTCGGCAAACGCGAAGGTCTATGCCATCGTGCCGGGCTACGCGTCGGCCTACGCGCCTGTGATCGCGACCAAGGGCGCCGGCGATCCGGCGATCGGCCAGCAGGTCACGATCCCCGGCGGCGTGGCGGGGCTGCCGGCCGGAACGTACACGCTCATGCCGTCAAGCTATGCGCTGTTGCCCGGTGCCTTCCGTGTCGAGCTCGGAGCGACGAGCAATACGGTCGTCTCGCCGGTCAGCATGGCCAACGGCTCGATCGTGACGTCAGGCTATCTCGGCGTCGCCAACGCGGGCATTCGGGATGCGTTGCCGACGCAACTGATCCTGACATCTGGTCGAACGGTGCGAAGCTATTCTCAATACAATGAGATGAGCTACAGCGAGTTCGCGCGCAGCCAGGCCGCGACCTTCGGTGCCGTCCGGCCGCGTCTGCCGGAAGACGGCAAGGTGCTGGAGCTGATGCTTAACGCATCTTCGGGCAGCGGAAAATCGCTCTCGTTCCAGGGCACCACCTTGTTCGGCGGCATCAGCGACGGTATCTCCGGCAGTCTGTTCGTCTCTTCCACGGTATATGGAGGGCAGATCGACATCACCGCGCCCGGCGCGGCGCCGATCGCCGGCCATACGTCGATCTCGAGCGACGCTATCAATGCCTTCAATGCCGACACCTTGCTGATCGGCGGTTACAGCACCTACTACAACGATACGACGAGGGGCACCGGCGGACGCATCTACTTTTCGAGTGAGTCCTCTGTGAACATTCTCGATGGCGCCGCCGTGCGCGCTGGCCAGGTGTTCCTCGTCGGCAAGAACATCGATGTCGCAAGCGGTGCCACGATCGACACCCGCGGCCTCGGTGCGCGCGGGCTTGATTCGAGCCTGGGTTACATGTTTGGCAACGTAACGTCAGAGGCCAACTCGTCCTTGTTTGCGAGTGCGCCGGCGGTCCTGGCCGTCGCAAACGGCACGTTCAATTTCCTGCCCGTGGTCGGAGCGGGTTCGATCAACATCGACAGCGGCGCCACGCTGCTTACCAATGGCAGCATCGTGCTCGCCGCTCCTGGTTCGCTCACGATGGGCAACGTCAATTTCGGTGCGCGTTATCTGACCGTGACGCAGGATGTAATCAATGCGGGTACCGACGCGGCGCTCGCCGCGGCACAGGCCGCGGGTCAATTGCCGTCAGGCTGGAATTTGACGCAGGCCGCACTCGACAAGCTGCTGCATCCTTCGACAACCGCGGGCGTCCCGGCGCTTGAGCAGCTCACGTTGACGGTTGGGGGCTCCTTCAACCTCATCGGCAGCGTTGCGCTCGACGCGCGCGGTCAGTCCGCTGGCAGCAAGGAGGTGCAGTTCGTCATCAACACGCCGGCGATCTACGGCCTCGGGAACGCTGGCGACACTGCGAGCATCACCGCAGATACCCTGATCTGGAACGGCATCCGGACCGGCAACGGCCTACCCGACACGGGCGGCGTGCCCTATGGGAGCAAGGCGCCGGCAGCGGTTGTGCCGGGCGGCCCGGGGACGGGCAGCGGAACGCTCAACATCGCCGCCAAGGACATCGTCTTCGGCTACGACGCCAACAGCCGGATCACCGATGGCGCGACGCTCGAACGCCTCGCGCTCGGATTTGCCAACGTCAATGCCTCGGCCAGCGACAGGATCTCCGCCAATAGCGACGGCTCGCTAAAGGTCGGGCTGTCAAAGGATGGTTCCGGCAATCTGCAGGGCGGCAACCTTACTCTCACGACGCCACTGTTGACTGCGACAGGCGCCGCAACGATGGCCTATAACGCTGGTGGCGTGGTTCGCGTTGTCGCGCCTGCGGGTGGCGCGGCCGCGACCGGCGCAATCGCGGATCTTGGCGGCACGGTCTCCATCAGCGGTGACACCATATTCCTTGACACCGCGGTTGCTTTGCCAAGCGGCAAGCTGACGTTGAGCGCAACGAACAACATCGATCTCGGCGCCAACGCGGTGATCGACCTTTCCGGGCGCAGCACCACCTTCTACGACGCCACCAAATATAGCTCGGGCGGCGATCTGATACTGCAAAGCGCCCATGGCAACATCGCGCAGGCCGCCGGTTCGAGCATTGATGTGACGGCGGCGAACAACGACGCCGGGACCATTATGGCCACCGCCACTGACGTGGCGCACGGTCTCGTGCAACTCGGTGGCACGCTGAAGGGGGCTGCGACCGGCGGCTACAATGACGGCCAGATCAGCATCGCGGCGCAAAATCTCGGCGACTTCGCGGCACTGAACCTGAAGCTGAACGACTCCGGCTTCTTTGGCGCGCGCACCTTCAACATCAAGCAGGGCAACCTCGTTGTCGGAAACGAGGTGAGGGCACACAACGTAACCATCTCCGTGGATGGCGGCAGCCTGACGGTCAATGGCACCATCGATGCCAGCGGCGCCAAGCCCGGCAATATCCGTCTTGCAGCGCGGGACGATGTCACACTTGCATCCTCGGCTGTCTTGGATACCCACAGCACGGTTCTGCAGACCGACAGCTACGGTGCTCCGATCGAGGCGAACAACACGGCGCACGTTGAACTCACGACAAAGAATGGCACGTTGACATTGTCGCCGGGCGCCACCATCGACATGCGCGTCACTGATCCTGCAAATGCTGACGGATCAGGCAACCCGATTGCCTATGGTCATCTCGAACTCAACGCGCCCCGGATCGGAACGGCCTCCGGTACCAGCGCAACGGGTAGCGACGGACCGGCCAACGCCACAGGCGACAGCATCGCTGTTTCCGCGACGGGACCGCTCAACATCGTGGGCGCCTCGAGCATCGCGCTGAACGGGTTTGCGACTTACAAGAATGCGCCAGTCGATCCGAACGATGCCAATGGCCAGATCATCGATCAGGATTGGCTCGATCTCGTCAACCAGGACAGCAAAACCTTCATCAGTAACATCTATGGCGGCAACGTCGCCGGCGGTCAGCTGACCGATGAGCTGAAGACCAAGATCGCCGGGCTGCTCGATGCCAAATACAACTCCGGATTCCATGTCCGGCCCGGCGTCGAAGTCCAGAGCAAGACCCCGAACGGTAATCTGTCCACGTCAGGCGACATCGATCTGTCCGGTTACCGTTATGGACCGAACGTGACGTCGGTTCGCGGCTCAGGCGAACCGGGCAAACTCGTCGTTCGCGCCGGGGGCAATCTCAACATCAACGGCAGCATCAACGACGGCTTCGCGCTGCCGCCGGACTCGCCGGATGCACTCACCACGCTGCTTGCCCCGGGCACGCTCACGGACACCTATACCGTGACGGATAGCGGCGCAATCTTGACACGCGGATCCAGTCTTCCGAACACCGGTAGGATCAACATGGCTCTGCCGCTCGCCGGCACCGAGGTCGACGATACCCCGCTATTGTCGAATCCAGTTCCCGTCGATCTCGTTTTGACGGCGGAGTTCGACCCCCTCCCGGGCAGGAAGCTTATGGCGGGCACAATCTACAATCCGGACGGGACCGTGATGTATAAGGCCGGCGATACTATCCCGGCGACGACATGGCCTATCGGCACCAAGGTCTCCGCTGGAGTCTACTTCAATAGGATATTGGTGAACACAAGCTTCCCCTGGTTCGTTAACGGCACTCTTCCGCCGGGCGCCGATCTGAGTATTTTCGGCGGCTATACTTTCACGCAGGATACAGTAATGCCGGCGGGTACGGTGTTGCCGGTTGGAACGGTTGTCGTCAGCTTGACCGCTGCAGGCGATCGGAAGGTGTGGGCGACGTCGCCGATGTTGGCGCCCGGCACGCAATCGTGGTCGATGCGGCTTGTCGGCGGCGCCGATCTTGGCAGCGCCGACAGCCGGACGTTGCAGACAACGTCAAGCCTTGCAGGCGCGGGCAATGTTGTGCTCTCCGATCCCTTCACCGTGAATCTGCAGGGCAGCGGAAGCCCGAGTGCCGGCTTCAGCGTCGTGCGCACCGGCACGGGTGATCTCGAAATCCTCGCTGGTGGCAACTACACGCAAAGTTCGCCGTTCGGCGTCTACACGGCTGGTACCGCGATCGCCGAAACAGGAACGTCGGCCAATGATCCCTTCAATGTCGCCCGCGGACGCATGCCTGATGGGACCGTGCTTGGTGCGGCCAACCCGGCCTATGAGGCCACGCTTAACTCGCAATTCATGTACTACACCGAGCACGGCGGTGATTTCCTGCTGACGGCGCAAGGCGATATCAGCGGAAATCAGACCCAGGAGTCGGCCGTGGTCGGCGACTGGCTCTGGCGGCAGGGCGGCGCTGGACTTGGCCAGGCGACAGCTTGGGGCACCAACTTTGGTAGCTATACCGCAGACCTCGTGAGTTCGAAATCGATGCTAAAGCTGTCGGGCTTCTCGGGCATGGGGGCACTGGGCGGCGGCAATGTCACGCTGCGGGCGGGCGGCGACATCGGTAATGCCGGACGGGGTGTTGTCGTTGCCGTCGGCGGCAGCGGACGTGTCATCGATGGTCGTCTTGTTCAGACCGGTGGCGGAACGCTGTCGGTGAGGGCGGGCAATAGCATCGGTGGCGGCGGCAACCAGTTTGTTGATCTGCGCGGCGACATTGGCGTCACGGCCGGCAATTTCGGCAGCCTGAATGCAACAAATTTCGGCTACTCTCTTGATGATCCGCGGCCGCTCAATTTGCTCGTGCCTTACGCAATGATCAAGGTCTCGGGCGGATCGTTCGCACCGGGGGATGGTGCCGTCGACATTCGCGTCCGCGGTGATCTCTCCGTCGGCGACATCATCGATCCCGGCCGCGCCGGCGTTAATCAGCAGACGGATGCCAGCACGTCAGTCGGGGCCGGTCAGGGCGTCGCCTGGTTCACGCTCTGGACGGCACGGACGGCGGTCGATCTGTTTGCGGCAGGCGGCGACGTGTCGCCGCTATCCGATACCGGCGGATTGGTACCGCAATCCAAGACGCTTTTCCTGCCATCGATCCTGCGGGCCACTGCGGCGAACGGAAGCATCTATCTCAACGGCGGCAACGAGATGTTGCCGTCGCCGTCCGGGCAGGTTGAGTTGCTGGCGCGAGGATCGGTCATTCAGGTCGGCCTCGGCGGGGACACGCTCGGCTTCGGCCCGCTCTCGACCTCGTTGTCATCTCTTGCCACGCCGTTCAATCCTGGCTGGGCGCTGCTCCAGGGGACCAATCAGTGGGCCCTTGTCGATTCGAATTATTGGGGTGATCCCAACTCGCCGGTCGACGCCCCCGGAGGCTGGCGCGCGTACCGGTACGACTATAATTCGCAAGGGCACGCCTATGATGGACCAGGTGGCTATCCATTCGTGTTCGGACCGAACACCGTGACCGATGCCAGTGCACTCGGCGGCCCGCTATCGCGTATCTATGCCGTCGACGGCGATGTTCTCGGTATTCGCTATGGCGAGATCTTTACCAGCAGCCAGTTTATCAACGGCAGGACCGTGACAACGGACAATTACCGCGCGGCGAAGCCGGTGCAGATCTTCGCTGGCGGCGACATTGTCAGTGTAAAGGGACTGATCCTGCAGGACGATCCGACCGCCGTTTCGATGATCGTCGCGCAAGGCAGCGTCATTTACCCGAGCCTTGATGTTGCTGGCCCCGGCACGCTCGAGGTGACGGCGGGCAAGAACATCTATTTTGGATCGACGGGAAACATCGAGAGCATCGGTCCGTTGATGACAGGCGATAACCGCCTGGGTGCCAGCGTGGTGCTGCAGGCCGGAGTCGGTGCGGGCGCGCCGGGTGTCGGGCAGGTGGATTGGACCGGCTTTGCCAAGCTCTATCTCGATCCGGCCAATCTCGTTGGTCCAGGCGCGCTTGCCAATCAACCCGGCAAGGTCGCCAAGACCTACGACCAGGAGCTTTTACAGTGGCTCAAGGACCGCTTCGGCTATGCCGGAGCGTCGGAGGGTGCGCTGAGCTTCTTCCTGACCCTGCCGGGTGAGCAGCAGCGGGTCTTCCTGCGGCAGGTCTACTACGCCGAACTGACGGCCGGCGGTCGTGAATATAACGATCAGGCGGGTTCGCGGCACGGTTCGTATCTCCGCGGACGCAACGCCATCGCGGCACTATTCCCCGCGGAGGACGCCTATCGCGGCGACATCCGGCTGTTTACCGCCGCCTCCGGGGTCGGAGCGAAGGTCAACAGCGGTTATGTGCACACCGATCGCGGCGGCGACATCCAGTTCCTGGCGCCGGGCGGCCTAGTCACCATCGGCACCGAAGGGCTGGCGCCGGGAGCCGATGCGGGTCTGATCACCCAGGGCAAAGGCGACATCCAGATCTATTCGAAGGGGAGCATCCTGCTCGGCCTGTCGCGCATCATGACGACGTTCGGCGGCAATATTCTCGCATGGTCCGCCGAAGGCGACATCAACGCCGGCCGTGGATCGAAAACCACGGTGATCTTCACCCCGCCGCGCCTCGTCTACGACAACTATGGCAATATCAGTCTCTCGTCGCAGGCTCCCTCCACGGGCGCTGGCATCGCGACGCTCCAGCAGATCGCCGGAATGCCGCCCGGCGACGTCGACCTGATCGCGCCGCTCGGCATCATCGATGCGGGCGAGGCGGGCATCCGTTCCTCGGGCAACGTCAACCTGGCGGCGCTGCAGATCCTCAACGCCGCGAACATCCAGGCCCAGGGCAATGTCACCGGCGTTCCCATGGTGCAGGCGCCGCCGGTCGCGGCATTGGCCTCCAGCAATAACATGACGGCAGCGACGCAACAGGTTCAGCCGACCGCGCCCAGCAACAATGATCGCCCTTCGATCATTATGGTCGAGTTCCTCGGGTATGGTGGCGGGGACAAATCGACGCCCGAAGATACCGACCAAGGTAATACCCGCGACCGACGGAGCCAGAACCAGACGCACTACGACCCCAACAGCATGTTCCAGATCGTTGGCAGCGGCGAGCTTACTGACGAGCAGAGAAAGTTGCTGACGGGCGAAAGGACGGAAACCGCTCATTGAGCCGCAACTGTTGCTGGGGCCTTGTTCGCGCTCAAATTTGTCCATGATGGGCAGGGCGGGCCCGCAGTTGCTCTAGCGGGCCAGCGCAACATCAGGCAGGTCGTCCCCATCACCGCTGTGGCGAGCACGTTCGACCAAAGCGCGGCGCTGCTGGCCAGTCCGACATAGCGCTGGCCGAAGGTCGGGAAGTAGCACGTTATCGGGCCTTATGACCGCTTTCTGCCGGCTGCACAGAGAGAGTTTCCGCCTATCGTTTCGTCATGCGAACACTCGGGCTGGACCGCTGCGTCATCGTCCAGCCAAGCATCCGGTGCGCTATCGTGCCATGCCCGGCGACGGCGATGTGCTCGATGCCTTGTGGGCGTGGCTGCCGGACGAGCAAACCGTGAGACACGTGCTCGTAGAAAATCCTGAAAAGCTCTATGGCTTCGCCGCAAAGCCGTGACCATCATGCCATGTAAGCCGAGTTGCGCAGAAAGATTAGACGTGACAGAACCAAACAGGTGCCCCCCATGGAAGAGCGCTCCGAGTTAGCGGAAAGAATTCTCGATCAAACGGCCGATGCGGTGATTTACGCCGATCGCTCCGGCACGATTGCCCGCTGGAATCCCGCCGCCACCGCGTTGTTTGGCTATTCGTTGGAGGAGGTGCTCGGCCAAAGCCTCGATCTGATCATCCCGGAGCATCTGCGGGCCGCGCATTGGCGCGGCTTTGAGGCCGCAATGACTGGCGGCGTCATGAAGCTTCAAGGCAAGCCCACGCTGACCCGCGCCTTGCACAAGAGCGGACGCAAGGTCTACGTTGAGATGACATTCGCGATCGTCAAGGACAGCGCCGCTGGCGAAGTGCTTGGCTCGGTTGCCGTGGCACGAGACGTGACCGAACGCATCGAACGAGAGCGTGCCGCGACCCGTGCCTCCTGAGATGTTCGCAGATGCCACTTTCAACCGGCCCGGCAGGATCGTTGATGCGTCCGTGATAGCCAAGTTTTCTTGGACGTCCGGCAATGCCGCCATCGACGCTGCGTCAATCACGGCCCTCTAAGGCACGATCGAGGCGGGGGCCTGCGCGAAAACGAGGAAGTCTGCTATGCGGTTGTCTAGAGTCGCTGTTTTGATGCTTAGCGCTGTAGCTACAGGCTCAATGTCCGTATCTGTAGCGATGGCCGCTTCTGACTGTCCCAGATTACTGGAAGTAGCGGATTGGGGCGAGAATTCGACCGGCGACATTAGCGTCACCTCTGGAGAAAGTTGCCTATTTCCGATTACGATACGCGGCACGGTGAGTAGCTCGGACATTTCACAGAAGCCGGCGCACGGCAGCTTGAAAAAGCTTAACATGACGACTTACGAATACAGGGCGAAGGCTCGGTATAAGGGAAGCGATACCTTTGCCATCAAAGCAGTGGGACAGGGGCCGACGGCTTCTGGCACATCGGTAATCACTGTGCACGCGACGATCAAATAGCGTTGCGCGGGTCCACAGCGCCAGTGCCCGCACCGGGCTGCCGGCGGCACCACACAATAGAGGTTAGCGCCAACCAAGCGCGGGAGCGATGTGAGTCAGGATCGCCTCGATGACGTGCGCGTTGTAATCCACGCCGAGCTGATTGGGCACGGTCAAGAGCAGCGTATCGGCCTCCGCGATAGCTTCATCCTTGGCCAATTGCGCAATCAGCACGTCCGGCTCGGCGGCATAGCTGCGGCCGAAGATTGCTTTGGTTTTTTCGTCGATGAAGCCGACCTGGTCCGCGTCCTGACCACTGTGTCCAAAGTAGGCGCGGTCCCGGTCGTCGACCAGCGCGAAGATGCTGCGGCTGACTGACACGCGAGGCTCGCGCTTGTGACCAGCCGCGCTCCAGGCCTCGCGGAAAGCCCGGATCTGGTTGGCTTGCTGGACGTGGAACGGCTCTCCGGTCTCGTCGTCCTTCAGGGTGGAGCTTTGCAGGTTCATGCCCAGCTTGGCCGCCCAGACCGCGGTGGCGTTCGACCCGGCGCCCCACCAAATGCGGTCGCGCAAGCCTTCCGAGTACGGCTCGAGGCGCAAGAGGCCTGGAGGGTTCGGAAACATCGGATGCGGATTGGGCTTTGCGAAGCCCTCGCCGCGCAGCAGCTCGAGCAGGATCTCCGTATTGTGCCTGGCCATGTCGGAAGCGGTCTCGCCGTCGCGTGGAACGTAGCCGAAGTAGCGCCACCCATCGATGACCTGCTCGGGTGATCCGCGGCTGATGCCGAGTTGCAAGCGCCCACCGGCAATGAGGTCGGCCGCGCCCGCATCCTCGGCCATGTACAGCGGGTTCTCATAGCGCATGTCGATGACTGCCGTACCGATCTCGATCCGGCGGGTCTTGGCGCCTACGGCTGCCAGCAACGGAAACGGCGAGGCGAGCTGACGAGCGAAATGATGCACACGGAAATGCGCACCGTCCGCTCCCAACTCTTCGGCGGCAACGGCAAGATCGATGGATTGCAGAAGGGCGTCGGATGCCGATCGCGTCTGCGATTGCGGTGAAGGCGTCCAATGCCCGAACGATAGAAAGCCGATCTTTTTCATAGACATTCAGTGTAAACCCTTGGGACGCACATTCGAGGTTGCTGCCCGTCAGCAATCCGGATCAGATGCGCGCGAGCGCGTGAACGCCCTGTGCGCACGATCCGCCGCAGCAGGTTGCGAGCGTCGAGTAGCATGATTGACCTATATTTTGATAGATTCGATGAGGCAATATCCCGGCGTCATGGCTAGCGGTACCGTAGAACGTGTCGAATTTAATCTGCAGAATGGACAATAGCGATATGAATGAACAGACGACCCCGCATGGCCCGCGGAGCACGCTGCTGGCGGTTGAAGATACCGAATTTCTGCTTCGCGACGAGATGCGATCGATTCGCTTTGCCCTCGAATATGCCAAAGCCGAACTCGCGTTGCGGGATTGGGGGATCCGTTCGACTATCATCGTTTTTGGCAGCGCGCGTGTGCCGTCTCCGGAGCAGGCTGCGGCCGCCGCCGAAGCGGCTCGGACGGAGGCCGAGAAGAAGGTGGCCGAGAGATTGCTGCAGCAATCGGAGTTCTACCAGGTCGCGCGCGAATTCGGGCGCATCGCTTCGCAACGCGGCGGCGCCTTCGATCCCAAGAACCGATGGCGGGACAATGTCGTCGCCACTGGCGGCGGCCCCGGCATCATGGAGGCGGCAAACCGAGGCGCGTCCGACGTCGGTGCTCCAAGTATCGGATTCAACATCACCCTGCCACATGAGCAGAGTCCCAATCGCTACATCACACCAGAGCTCAGCTTCCGATTTCACTACTTCGCAATGCGCAAAATGCATTTGGCCATGCGTGCGAACGCTCTGGCGATTTTTCCCGGTGGTTTCGGAACCATGGACGAGATGTTCGAGGTGCTGACGCTGCAGCAAACGCGGAAGGCCCCTCCAGCGCCCATTGTGCTGTTCGGCGAGAGGTATTGGCGCAAAATCATTAACTTCGAGGCCCTCGTCGAGGAGGGCATGATTTCTGCGGCCGACCTCGGTCTCTTTGAATTTGCGGAGACCGCGGAAGACGGTTGGGCCTCACTGGTTCGCCGTGGCTTGCGTGCGCATGGTACTACCCCAGCCGGTTGATCGGCGACGGACGGCGCGGAGCAACCGGTATCCACTTTTCCGGATCATGCCCTAGTCATGCAGGAGCATGTCGCCCGCCACCGGATCGCTGACGCGTACGCGTTCTGCCTTCGATGCAATTTGCAAGTCAGACCTGTCCGCGAGGGGGAGGGCGCAGGCTGAATCGTCGTCACGAGGTTGCCGCGGCAACAGCAGCAAGATTGAACCTGTCACAACCAGGGCCGCAAGCCGGATCGCGATCACACCCAGCAAGATATCCGATCCGCTCGCGGCAGAATGATTTTTCATCATCGCAGCATGACCGACACGGGTAGGCTGGACAATCTGGAAATACCGGCGACTGCCTTCGCCAGGAACGAAGGCTTATCGCGATTGTCTGACTGCGACGGTGCACTTCAGGCTCGACACGCATCCGTCTAGCTCGCCAGATCTCGTCGGCGCAGTCGGCAATATGGTTAGACCCAGCCACCATCGACGATGTAGTTCTGGTTGGTGCAGGCGCCGCTGTCGTCGGCGGCGAAGAAGAGGACGACGCGGGCGATGTCGTCCGGCACCAGCTTGCGCTTAAGGCATTGCCGCTGCATGATTTCGGCCTCACCTTCGGGCGTCAACCATAGATCCTGCTGCCGCTGGGTCATGATCCATCCGGGCAGGATGGAATTGACCCGCACATTGTTCGGCCCAAGATCGCGGGCGAGCGCACGGGTTAGGCCCTGAACCGCGGACTTGGCGGTGGTATAGCAGGGCATGTTGCCCTGGCCGATTACCCAACTCACCGAGCCGATATTGACGATCGAACCGCCCCCTGCCTGGATCATATCCGGCGCGACCGCCTGGGCGCTAAAGAACTGATGTTTCAGATTGACCGCGATCCGCTCGTCCCAGTATTCCGGCGTGACGTCCTCGATCGCGTGACGGTCGTCGCGGGCCGCGTTATTGACCAGGATGGTGATCGGTCCGAACGCCTCGCGGACGCCTGCGACCGCGCGTTTCAGGGCGGCGATGTCGCGTAGATCGGCGTGCTCGAAGTGCACACTCGCATGCGCCGGCAGGCTGGCCACCAGCCGCTTTGAGACCTCCACATCGATGTCGATGAAACCGACCCGCGAGCCTTGGCTGACGAACCGGCGGACGATGGCCTCGCCGATGCCGGAACCGCCGCCGGTCACCAGTACAGTCAGGTCCTTGAGACTTGGATAGATGGCGCCCTGCATTGGCATCCTCTCGATTTTGCGCCTGAAGGGCGTCGGTTGCGTTGGCTGCGGCTCAAACAAGGGCCACGGCTCCCGGTGTTCACTCGGTCGTCTCGATGTGGCTTCGGTCCACGACCCGCAGCGTCCGCCGCACCATGCCGTCGACAATTGCCGCCGACTCGCTTGGACGCACATATATTGCCGTGGACTTGAGCAGCCACGGTAACACAGCCTGGTCGAGCCGCTCCTCATAGGCGCGGCGCATCATGTCAAATGCCTGCAGGCCGGGGCCCGCCAGGATGACATGGTGCGGGCGCAGCACCGATATCGTTGCGGCGACCGCCTCTGCAAGCGCGTGGCCTGCCTGCCGGAATAAGTGCTCGATACGGGGATCGCCGCCCAGTGCTCGCTCGCGCAGCAGAGCCATCTGCGCCTCGGACGGCTGCTGCGACGCCGCCGGCGGCAGGTCAAGAAAGGTGCGGGCGTCGCGGTAGAGCGCATAGTCGGCGAGATAGGCCTCGATGCAGCCGCGCTGGCCGCAGCGGCATTGCGGACCGTTCGGCGCCAACTTGACATGGCCGATCTCGCTGCCGGCGCCGGCGCCCCAGCGCGCTTCACCGTCGACAACGACGCCCATCCCGACGCCGTGGCCGACCATGATCGTGGCCGAGAGGCCCTGCGCCAGTGCCGGCTCCGCGGCTGCGAGGGCCAGCGCAACTGCGACAGCGTCGTTCGCCATCACGACCTCGACCCCGAATGCCTGACGCATCGGCTTCGCCAGATCGATGTCGGTGACCGACAGCGCCGGGCTCCACAGATGCCGTCCGGTGTCGGCGTTCACGATGCCCTGCAGCGCAATCCCGATTCCCAACAGCCGATGGCGCGGCGTTGCCGTCGCGTCAAGCACAGCATCGATCTGCGCGATCATGAGATCGCACAACGCATCTGCATCGAGAGCGCGCGTCGTGAGTGCAAGTCGCGATTGCGCCAAGCCAGAGCCACTGAAGTCCGCGATCAGCGTCTCAATCAGGTTCATGCGTAGCGAGACCGCAATGATGCGGCCAAACTCCGGATTCAGGGTCAGCAGTACCGCCGGCCGGCCACGGCGACGGCCATTCAGCCCGTCCGCATCCTCTTCGTCGGTATCGTCGGGCCACGACGTCGCCGCCCCGGTGTCGGTCTCGGCCTCGCACAACAGTTCTTCCGCTATCAGTCTCGACGTTATGGCCGAAATGGCCGCGAAGCTCAGCCCCGTGCTGCGGGCGAGCTCCACGCGCGGCAATGGTCCCTGACGTCGCAAGACTTCGACGAGGCGGCCGCGATTCGATCCGCGGGCCACGCTTGAAGCACGTCTCGGCGGCTCGGGCTGCTCATCCATGCGGCCATTTTTAATTCGTTCAGTGAAATTAATCAACGCGTGAGACGCAGGAGATGGCCAAAAAGAACAATAAAGGCTACCTTATCGTACCAATTATACTATCGTTGCGCGAGAAAATCGGCAACAACATCCTTGACTCGAGATTGTGTTCCGATAATTTATTCGTAGTGTAAACAAAATAAGGCGCAAGAAGCGCCGCGCGTGGATCCCCTCATACCGGGGTGACGACAGGGAGGTGCACATGAAGAGCTCAATGAAGACATTGATCGTGCCGCTGCTGGCGGGCGCAGCCGCGCTCGTGATGGCCACTGGGGTGGTGCAGGCGCAGCAGAAAAAGACAATCGCGCTGGTGACCAATGTCGCGGCTGACTTCTGGACCATCGCCGGCCGCGGGCTCGAGAAGGCGCAGAAGGAGCACCCGGAATACAATATCGAGTTGATCGTCACCAACGATGGAACCGCGGCGGGCCAGCGGCGCGAGTTGGACGACCTGCTGGTACGCGGCGTCGCCGGCATCTCTATCTCTGTAGACGATGCGCCGCACGCAACCGAACAACTCAACAAGGTTGCGGCCAAGACCGTGTTGATCACGACGGACAGCGACGCGCCGCAGAGCAATCGTCTCGCCTATATCGGCACCGACAACGTCGCGGCTGGGCGGCAGGCGGGCGAGGAGATCAAGAAGGCGCTGCCGAATGGCGGCAAGATCGCGCTGTTTGTCGGAACGATGGACGCTGATAACGCCCGCGAGCGTGTGCAGGGTATCAAGGAAGCGATCGCCGGCACCAAGGTCGAGCTGGTCGACGTGTTCACCGACCAGGTGGACTTCGCCAAGGCTAAGGCGAATATGGAGAACGTACTCGTCAAATATCCCGACATTGCGCTGTTGTCCGGCCTGTGGAGCTACGAGACACCGCTGATCTATGACGCGGTGAAGGCAGCGGGCAAGGTCGGCAAGGTGAAGATTGTCGGCTTCGACGAGGACCAGCGCACGCTGCGGGGCATTTCCGACGGCACGATCGAATCCACGGTCGTGCAGCAGCCGTACGAGTTCGGCTATCTCTCCGCCACCAACATCATCAAAACGCTGAACGGCGACAAGTCCTGGATCCCAGCGGACAGCAAGCTGATCGTGCCGACCAAGGTGATCAGCAAGTCCAACGTCGCGGAGTTCACCGCATCTCTGAAGGAACTGCTGAAGAAGTGACTTCAGTATGCTTCACCGCCGGGCTGCCACAGGCGGCCGGGCGTTGTGCGGGAGGAAACGCCAAATGGCGGAAACGCTGCTTGAACTTGCCGGGATCAGCAAGACTTATCCCGGTGTCAGGGCCCTCGACAACGTCAACCTGCGCGTGTACCGCGGCGAGGTGCTGGGCCTGATCGGTGAGAACGGCGCTGGCAAATCGACGCTGATGCGTGTGCTGGGCGGCGTGATCGCGCCGAGCGAGGGCGTGATCCGCATCGGCGGCAACGACCACGCCCGGATGACGGTGAGCGGGGCGACGCGGGCCGGCGTCGCCTTCGTGCACCAGGAACTGAACCTGTTCGAGAATCTCGACGTCGCGGCCAACGTATTCATTGGGCGCGAGAAGCTTATTGGCGGCCCGCTGAAGCTGGTGGACAACGCGGAGATGCGCGCCCGCGTGACGCCGCTGCTGGAGCGGCTGGGCGCCGATTTCACGCCGAACACGCTGGTCGACGACCTGTCCATCGCGCAGCGTCAGATGGTGGAGATCGCCAAGGCGCTCTCGATTGACGCCCGCGTGATCATCATGGACGAGCCGACCTCCAGCCTGACAATTTCGGAGACAGAACGGCTGCTGGAGGTGATTGCCGACCTGAAGGCGCACGGCATCTCAGTGATCTTTATCTCTCACCGGCTGGGCGAGATCATGACCTGCGCTGACCGCGTCGTGGTGCTGCGCGACGGGCGCACGGTAGGGGAGCTGGCGCGGGACGAGCTGAGCCATGCCGCAATGATCCGGCTGATGATCGGCCGCGACTTGAAGGCGCTGTATACGCCGCCGAAACGGCCGTCGCAGCCGGGCGGCTGCGACATCGTCGGCCTCGTGACATCAGCCTTTCCCGACCGGCAGATTAATCTTTCCGTGCGGCGCGGCGAGATTCTTGGCCTGGCAGGGCTCGTGGGCGCCGGCCGCACCTCGCTCGCCCGCGCGGCCTTCGGCATTGACCCGCTGCTGGGTGGCGAGATCAGGATCGACAACGCGCCGGTCGGTGTCGCGTCGCCGCGGGACGCGATCAGGCAAGGGATCTATCTGGTGCCGGAGGACCGCAAGAAATCCGGGCTAGTGCTTGAACTGCCGATCCGGGAGAACGTGACGCTCGCGAGCTTGCTGAACTATGCGCGGATGTGGCTCGTAAACGGCGCGGCCGAGCGCAAGGTCGCGAAAGAACAGGTTAGGAGCCTGTCCATAAAGGCGCCGAGCATCGATATCGAGGCCGTGACGCTCTCCGGCGGCAACCAGCAAAAAGTGGTGCTGGGCAAGTGGCTTTCCATGCAGCCGCGAGCGATGTTCTTCGACGAGCCGACCCGTGGCATCGATGTCGGTGCCAAGAGCGAGATCTATGTGCTGATGCGCGACCTCGCCGACCAGGGCGTCGCGATCGTGATGATCTCCTCGGACATGGAGGAGGTCATCGGCGTCTCCGACCGGGTGGCGGTGATGCATGAAGGGAGTGTCAGCGGCGTGCTCGAGCGCGAGCAGTTCAGCGAATACAACGTGTTGCGGCTGGCGGTCGGCCAAGCGCTGGAAACCATGGAAGCTGTTGCGCCATGATGAAGAAAGAACTTGGCCTGTGCCTGCTGCTGGTGGTGATCTCCGCCATCACGGGCGCCATCAACCCAGCCTTCCTATCGTTGGTGAACTTGCTGAATATGGCCAATCTGATCGGCCTGTTCGGCGTGTTCGCGCTCGGCGTGGGGCTTGTGATCATCACCGGAGGCATCGACCTTTCGGTCGGCTCGATGTTCGCGCTGCTTGGCGTCGTATTCGTCGACCTTCTGACGACTTATCAGATTTATTGGCCCTTCGCGCTGCTGCTGGTCCTGCTGGGCGGACTGGCGCTAGGGGGCATCCAGGGTTTCCTGATCACACGGCTGAAAATGCAGCCCTTCATCGTGACACTGTGCGGGTTGCTGATCTATCGCGGCGCCGCCCGCTACTATACGAGCGATTCGACACGCGGCTTCGGCTACGGTGACGAGGCCAGCACACTGAGCAACATCGCCTCCGGCAATATCGCGGGTATCCCGAACACCTTCGTCTTCCTGATCATCCTTGCGCTGATCCTCGGCGTGCTGCTGCACCGCTCGGTCTACGGGCGCTGGCTCTATGCCGTGGGCAAAAACGAGGAAGCGGCGCGCTTCTCCGGTATCAACACGGATATCGTGATCGCGACCGCCTACATCATCAGCGGCGGGCTCGCCGGGGTTTCGACCGTGTTGTTTGTGTTCTACACCAACTCGGTCTCTCCAAGTTCGTTCGGCAACTTCTACGAACTCTATGCGATCGCGGCTGCCGTCCTGGGTGGGTGCAGCCTGCGCGGCGGCGAGGGCTCCATTCTCGGTATCGTGCTGGGGACGGCGCTGCTGCAGGTGCTGCAGAACCTGGTGAACATCCTGGGCATTCCCAATTCCCTGAACTTCGCAGTGATGGGGACGGTGATTCTGCTCGGCGTGCTGGCGGATCAGCAATTGCAGAGCCGTCGGCGGCGCAAGATGGTGCTGGCCGGCCTGGCCCGTACGGCGCCGAAATCGACACTTGTGCAAGGAAAGCAAAGCGCATCACCGCGCGGCGCGGCTGCGTTGCCAACGAGTATGGGCGATCAGGCATGACAGTTCGATAGAGAACCACGACCAGGCGCTCCAGATGGCCGCTTCTTCGGCAGCCAAAATCGGCGTGTGCTGGGAAGGGAGCACGTTCCAGGCGCGAGGCTTTGGGCGGGGACGTGACACAAAATAAGCAAAGCCGGGGACGCTGGGAGTACCACAAGATGTTTTTGCATAGGTCTGTAAACGCCGCACGTGTGTGCGGCGTGGGGATTGCTTTGTCGTCTCTGTTGAGCGGAGGAGCGCATGCGGCCGATTTTTCAACGAAAGCTCCGCCCCTTCCTTATGTCGCGGCGGATGATTTCTGGACAAGGCCATACCTGTTTGGCGATCTCGGCAGGACCAAGCTGAAGGAGCAGGGCATCGATATTGGCCTGACGCTGGGTAATGAATCCGTCGGCAACCTGTCGGGCGGAAACAGGAATACCGCGGCCAACGCCGGACAACTGTGGTTCGGGGCCAAGCTCGATATGGCGAAGCTTGCCGGCATCCCGGGCGGCACGGTCGGCCTCACGCTGGTCCAGCGTTTCGGCGACAACCTGAATACCGAGGCAGGCATTCCGGCCTTGCAGTTGACCAACGAAGTTTTCGGCCGCGGCAATATCTTTCGCCTGACCCAACTCTACTACTCGCAGAAGCTGTTCGATGACCGCCTTGAACTGAAGGGCGGCCGTCTTCCAGTCGGCTCCGACTTCTTCTTCGGTCTGTGCGAGTTCATCAACCTGACCTTCTGCGGCGGCCAGCCCGGCAACATCCTGGGGGGCTACATCTACAACTGGCCGGTGAGCCAATGGGCCGGTGTCGTCCACTACAACTTCGCCAAGGAATGGACGTTTTCGGTCGGCGTCTACGACTCCAATCCGAATTATCTGACGACCTCAGAACCCAGCACGTACTTCTTGCCGGGCATCCCCTCCTCAAAACCAGTCTCGGGTGTATTCGTGCCGATGGAGCTGACCTGGAGCCCGAGCGGTGCCCTGTACGGGACCTGGAGATTGGGCGGCTGGTACGACAGTCAGTCGACGATTGATGGTGGCCTCCCGGGTATCATTGTTACCATCCCGGGTGTCGGCGGTGTTCCGGATCAAAATCTGGGAGATCAAAGAGGCCGCTTCGGCGTTTATGAGTCGATCCTGCAGCGGTTGACCGTTGATGGTCCCGGCGCGCTGGGTTGGTATACCTTCCTCAATACGACCGTCGCCGATCACCGGACGTCGTACCAGGATTACCAGATCGCCTGGGGCGTCAAGCACACCGGAACGTTCGCGTCGCGCCCCCAGGACGAAGTCGGCTTCGCGGTGGGCACGACCCACGTGAACTCGGCCGCTCTCAGCCCGAATGCAGGCGGTAACGAAGTTCCGATCGAAGCTTGGTACGGTTGGCAGGCAACCGGCTGGATGAACCTCAAATTCGACGTCCAGTATGTGATCAATCCCGGCGGGCGCGGGTATAATGCCGACGGCGTGAAGACCGACAATGCCTGGGTTCTTGGTATGCGCACCGAGGTCCACTTCTGAATGGTAACCCCTCACGTTGCCGGGCAGCCGGTCTTGGAGTTGAAAGGCATCGGCAAGGAGTTCGGTGCCATTCGCGCGCTGCACGGGGTCGACATGCGCATCTTCCCCGGCGAGGTGGTTGGCTTGATGGGAGACAACGGCGCCGGCAAGTCGACGCTCGTCAAGATCATCGCCGGCAATTTCCCGCCGAGTCACGGAGAGATTCGCTTTGACGGCAAGGCGGTTCATTTCGCCCGTCCGATCGATGCCCGCGCGGTCGGAATCGAGGTGGTCTACCAGGACCTCGCGCTCGCCGATAATCTCACGGCGGCAGCCAATGTCTTCCTCGGCCGCGAGCTCAAACGCAAATTTGGTCCATTCGCCTTTCTCGATCACAAGGCGATGGCGGCGCGTGCGCTGGAATTGTTCGGAGAGCTGCGGTCGGAGACCCGTCCGCACGACCTCGTCAAGCAGATGTCGGGCGGTCAGCGTCAGGCGGTGGCGATCGCGCGGACGCGGCTCTCCAATGCCAAGCTCGTGATGATGGACGAGCCGACGGCCGCGATCTCGGTCCGCCAAGTCGAGCAGGTCTTAAGCCTGATTCACCGCCTGAAGGAGCAGGGAGTCGCGGTGATGCTGATCTCGCACCGCATGCCCGACGTGTTCGCGGTCTGCGACCGCGTCGTCGTCATGCGCCGCGGCGAGAAGCGCGCCGACAAGGCGATCGGCGACACCAGCCCCGAGGAAGTCACCTCCCTCATCACGGGAGCGAAGGAGGCCGCGTGATGGCCACGCCCCCGGAATCTCCCATCATCACCTTCACCAATGTCGGCAAGGCCAAATGGTGGCAGAGCGGCATCTTTGCCTCGCAGACCGGTTACGTCCTGCTCGCGCTTGTGGCGCTGTTCGTGGTGATGAACTTCGCGAGCCCCTATTTCTTCACCGAAGGCAATATGCAGAATGTGGCGAAGAATTTTTCCTTCATCGCCATCGCGACGCTCGGCGTGACCTTCGTCATTATCACGGGCGGCATCGATCTCTCGGTCGGCTCGATGATGTGCTTTTCCGCGATGATCACCTCGATGGTCATGACGCACATCTCGACGCCGGGCACGCCTGCCGCGGAGTGGTTCGTGCATTTGGCCGCCGACGGCAAGACCGTGATCGCCAATGTGCCGGGTTTGATCCTGCTCGTCTCGCTCCTGGCGGGGCTCGGCGTCGCGCTGATCGTCGGCCTCGTCAACGGCTTCTGTATCGCGGTGCTTGGGCTATCGCCTTTCGTCACCACGCTCGGCATGCTCTCGATCGTGCGCGGCCTCGGCTACGTCGTCTCCAACGGCCGCGGCAGTTTTCCCGGCGGCCCCGACGCCGATTATTTCTATGCGCTGACATCGGGCGTTGTGTTCGGCATGCCCGCGCCGTTCATCTATCTCGTGGTTCTCGCGGTCGCGATGGCGGTCGTGCTGCATCACACCAGTTTCGGCCGTCACGTCTTTGCCCTCGGCGGCAATGAGAAGGCGGCCGCGCTGACTGGCATTTCGGTCGTGCGGGTGAAGGTCGAGGTCTATGTGATCTGCGCGCTCGCGGCGGGTCTGCAGGGCATCATCATCTCCGGCTGGCTCGGATCGGCGCCGGCAAACATGGCGACGTCCTACGAGCTCAACGTCATTGCGGCCGCCGTCATCGGCGGTGCCAATCTCGCCGGCGGCGTCGGCGGCCCGCTCGGGGCCATTGTCGGCTGCGTGCTGCTCGAGGTGATCCGCAACGGCCTCGTGCTCGCGCAGGTCAACTCCTATTGGCAGCAGGCCCTCGTGGGCGTGATCATCATCGTGGCGGTGCTGGTCGATCGCATCCGATCGCGCATGGCCTAGGCCGTGTGGACAGTTACCTTATCCAGAGCAGAGTGGCGGCAATGGCGACGACGGCGAAGTAGTTTCGCGC
>NZ_JBEGDB010000380.1:0-5924 GCF_043638955.1 Bradyrhizobium sp. 31Argb
AATCACCCCGATCGGGCAATCCAAAGCATTCCGCGCAAGTCAAGGCCGGGCACGGCGATCCTCTCGTGACGCTCACCTCCATCATGATGTGACGCCGCTCGTGTTGCAGGAAATCGCGAACGATACTGTCCACGTTCTGACGAAGGAACTCGCGATCGGCAAGCACGCCGTCAACGGCTTTGGCGACGCGGAGCAAACGCTTGGCGCCTTCCCGGTGCTCATGCGCGAGATCGCCGATCTTCGCTGCAGCGACGGGATCGCGAATCTTCAGCTTGGCGAAGACACGGTCTTCCTGAGCATGGTGGTACATCTCAGTATAGACTTCGAAATAGGCGATGATGGCGCGGATGACCTCGTAGTCCGGTCGGCCCGAGTGATCGAAAATATCGAGTTCATGCTCGAGGACGGCAAGCAGCCGTTCGATATTGCTGTGCTCTTGGCTTAACAGCTCGATGATCATTGCAGTGATCCACAGGGGTGAACCATCGCAAAAAAGTAGACGCTCAAATCATCGTGGCATTGCGTTAGATCAAGTTCGGAACCGATTTCCACGGGAACCGCGACCGACGCATCGGAAACCCCTCACTCCGCCGCCTCGCTCGCGCTGCTCTTCCTCGGCTTGCTGTTCGCCTTCTTCAGCACCGGCGCCAAGAACTGGCCCGTGTAGCTCCGGGGCGCTTTCGCAATATCCTCCGGCGGGCCCCAGGCGACGATTTCGCCGCCGCCGTCGCCGCCTTCGGGGCCGAGGTCGATCACCCAGTCTGCCGTCTTGATGACTTCGAGGTTGTGCTCGATCACGACGACCGTGTTGCCCTGGGCGACCAGCTCGTGGAGCACCTCCAGGAGCTTGGCGACGTCGTGGAAGTGCAGGCCGGTGGTGGGCTCGTCCAGGATATAGAGCGTGCGGCCGGTGGCGCGCTTGGACAGCTCTTTTGCCAATTTGACGCGCTGGGCTTCGCCGCCGGACAGCGTGGTCGCCTGCTGGCCGACATGGATGTAGTCGAGGCCGACGCGGTGAAGGGTCTGGAAGGTTTCGCGGACGCGCGGCACCGCCTTGAAGAAGTCGGCGGCTTCCTCCACGGTCATGTCGAGCACGTCGGCGATCGACTTGCCTTTGAACAGCACCTCCAGCGTCTCGCGGTTGTAGCGCTTGCCTTTGCAGACGTCGCAGGTGACGTAGACGTCGGGCAAGAAGTGCATCTCGATCTTGATGACGCCGTCGCCCTGGCACGCCTCGCAGCGGCCGCCCTTGACGTTGAAGGAGAAACGGCCGGGCTCGTAGCCGCGCGCCTTGGCTTCGGGCAGGCCGGCGAACCATTCGCGGATCGGCGTGAAGGCGCCGGTATAGGTCGCGGGGTTCGAGCGCGGGGTGCGGCCGATCGGCGACTGGTCGATGTCGATGATCTTGTCGATATGCTCCAATCCCTCGATGCGGTCGTGCGGTGCGGCGGCTTCGCTCGCATTGTTGAGCTTGCGGGCGATCGCCTTGTAGAGCGTGTCGATCAGGAGCGTCGACTTGCCGCCGCCGGAGACGCCGGTGATGCAGGTGAACAGCCCCAGCGGGATCTCCGCCGTGACGTTCTTCAGGTTATTGCCGCGCGCGTTGACGACCTTGATGGTGCGGCGATGGTTCGGCGGCCGCCGGTCGGGGATCGGCACCGAAAGCTCGCCGGTCAGATATTTGCCGGTCAGCGATTTCGGATTGCGCATGATGTCTGATGGCGTGCCCTGGGCGACGATATGGCCGCCATGCATGCCGGCGCCGGGGCCGATGTCGAGCACGTAATCGGCCAGCCGGATCGCGTCCTCGTCATGCTCGACCACGACCACGGTGTTGCCGAGGTCGCGCAGCCGCTTCAGCGTATCCAGGAGGCGTGCGTTGTCGCGCTGATGCAGGCCGATCGAGGGCTCGTCCAGCACATAGAGCACGCCTGTGAGACCCGAGCCGATTTGGGAAGCCAGGCGGATGCGCTGGCTTTCACCGCCGGACAATGTCCCGGAGGAGCGGGACAGCGTGAGATAGTTGAGGCCGACGTCGAGCAGGAAGGTCAACCGCTCGCGGATCTCTTTCAGCACGCGCGCGGCGATCTCGTTCTGCTGCGTGTTCAGTGCTTCCGGCACGCTCTCAAACCACTCGCCGGCGCGCTTCACCGAGAGCTCGGAGATCTCGCCGATATGCTTGCCCCCGATCTTGACGCACAGCGCTTCCGGCTTGAGGCGATGGCCGTTGCAGGCGGCGCAGGGGATATCGGTGAAATATTTCGCCAGTTCCTCGCGCGCCCACTCGCTCTCGGTCTCGCGGTAGCGGCGGTTGATGTTGGTGATCACGCCCTCGAACGGCTTCTTGGTGTCGTAGGAGCGGACGCCGTCCTCATAGGAGAACTTGATCTCGTCGTCGCCGGAGCCGTGCAGGATCGCGTTTTGCGTTTTCTTCGACAGCTCCTTCCACTTGGTGTCGAGCGTGAACTTGTAATGCTTGCCGAGCGCGGTCAGCGTCTGCAGGTAATAGGGCGAGGAGGACTTGGCCCACGGCGCGATCGCGCCCTTGCGCAGCGACAAATCCTTGTCGGGAATGACGAGATCCTCGTCGACATGCTGCTCGACGCCGAGGCCGCCGCAGGCGGGGCAGGCGCCATAGGGATTGTTGAACGAGAACAGCCGCGGCTCGATCTCGGGAATGGTGAAGCCGGAGACCGGGCAGGCGAACTTTTCCGAGAACAGGATGCGCTCGGGCCCGCTCTTGTCGTGGATCTTTGCGGTCTTCTTCTTTTCTTCGGCGGGCGCCGCGGTCGGGGCATCGGCGAACTCGATCACGGCGAGGCCTTCGGCGAGCTTGAGCGCGGTCTCAAAACTTTCCGCGAGCCGCTGGCCGATGTCGGGGCGCACCACGATGCGGTCGACGACGACATCGATGTCGTGCGGAAACTTCTTGTCGAGGGTCGGCGCTTCGGCGAGCTCATGGAAAGTGCCGTCGATCTTGACGCGCTGAAAACCCTTCTTGAGATACTCGGCGAGCTCCTTCCTGTACTCGCCCTTGCGGCCGCGCACGACCGGCGCCAGCAGATAGAGGCGGGTGCCTTCGGGCAGCGCCAGCACGCGGTCGACCATCTGCGAGACGGTCTGGCTCTCGATCGGCAGCCCCGTGGCCGGCGAATAGGGCACGCCGACGCGGGCCCAGAGCAGGCGCATGTAGTCGTAGATCTCGGTGACAGTGCCGACGGTGGAGCGCGGGTTCTTCGAGGTGGTTTTCTGCTCGATGGAGATGGCGGGCGAGAGGCCGTCGATCTGATCGACGTCCGGCTTCTGCATCATCTCCAGGAACTGGCGGGCATAGGCCGAGAGCGATTCGACATAGCGGCGCTGGCCTTCGGCATAGATGGTGTCGAAGGCGAGCGAGGACTTGCCGGAGCCGGACAGGCCGGTGAACACGACCAGCCTGTCGCGGGGAATCTCGACGTCGATGTTCTTGAGGTTGTGCTCCCGCGCGCCGCGGATCGTGATGGCACGCGTTGAGGAGCCGGCGGTCGGTTGGCGCTTCGCCCTGAGCACTTCATCCATATCGGCATTTCCAGGCGCTTGTAAGCGCGCCACGTTATGGGCGCGCGTCGTCGGAAATCCGTACCACGGCGCCGATGGGGTGATGCCGGAACATAGGAAGAACGGGTGATGATTTCCAGTGCTCAGGACGAATCATCAACGATTTGTTTTCAGGTCGCATTTCTAGCGTGCAGTTTTGGCAGTAGCTGGCAGCAAGAGGAAGCTCGCGCAAGCGGAGCTTCGCAGATGAGCGGCTCGGAACTAACGACACGCAAACAAAAAGGCCGGCGCGAGGCCGGCCTTTTCTTAAGATTGATATCCGATCGCGCGATCAGTACCGCCCGATGAGCGGAGCGCCGCCGAAGCCGAACTTGTAGTTCACGCGGACGGTGACGAGGTCGATGTCCTGCTTGATATTCTCGGTGGCGAAGAGGCTGCCGGCCGGGCCGGCGAAGCCACTGTTGATGAAATCGTAGGAGCGATTGCCCAGGAAGATGTGATTGTACTCGGCGCCGACCGACCAGTTCGGAGCGAAGCCGTATTCGATGCCAGCGCCAACCGAGGCTCCCCAGCGGGTGTCGTTGATGTCGTTGGTGATCGGGAAACCGGTGAAGGCGTCACGCACGCGGTAGCGATCGGCGACCACGGCCGCGCCGCCCTTGACATAGAACAGCACATTGTTGGCGGCATAGCCGATCTGGCCGGTGATCAGGCCGAAGGCGTCGACCCTCGTCTCGTTGGTGTCGATGCCCGTCAGCAGGCTGATGTTGCTGCCCTTGAAGTCGGCCCAGTTGCCCTGGCCTTCGACGCCGAACACCCAGGTGCCCATCTGCCAGCGATAGCCGATCTGACCACCAGCAGTGCCGCCGTCGGCGTTATGGGAGCCGTCACTGAAACCAAGGACGTCCCAGCGGTTGCGGCTCGTTCCCCAGCCGCCGTTGCCGCCGATATAGAACCCGGTCCAGTCGTAGACGACTGCGACCGGCGCCGGCGGGGCCTTCACATAGGGACGTGCGGCAAGATCGGCAGCCGAGGCCGGCGCAGCCAGCGCAACCAAGGCAACCGTTCCAAGCAAAAACTTCTTCATCGTAGCTCTCCAGCCTTTGTTCGCTTCAATTGGGTCCCGAAGCGTTACGGTATTAAAGACGCGAGCGCCGCGCCGTCGTTTTAGGCATACCCCGATTCAACCGGAAATACCGTCGCCCAAACGCAACAGTTAGGGGCGAAGTGCGGATAACATAAGTTAATGATTTGTTTGAGGTTTTCTGGAACCCGAGGGTCGGTCTCTGGTTCCATTCCCGTCGCACCAAAATTGGGCCACAATGTCACCATGTTTACGGCAAGTTGCATGGAACAAAACTGGAACAATAGCGCGGCTGGTGCTATATGTGGATAAATGCGGGATGGACGGGGAATGGCTGCGCCCGACGGTGTCGGCGAGCGTATAGGGTCCGTCAGTAATGTAAGATGTGGTTGGCGAAGACTGAATGTGGCCGCCGTGCAACCGGCCGGCCCAGTGATCGAGTGGAGAGCGGCGATGGCGGGAAGCGTAAATAAGGTCATTCTGGTGGGCAATCTCGGCAAGGACCCGGAAATCCGGCGGACCCAGGACGGTCGTCCGATCGCCAATCTGAGCGTCGCGACCTCCGAGACCTGGCGCGACCGGGCCACCGGCGAGCGCAAGGAAAAGACCGAGTGGCACCGTGTCGTCATCTTCAATGAAGGGCTCGCCAAGGTCGCCGAGCAATATCTGAAGAAGGGCGCCAAGGTGTATGTCGAGGGTCAGCTCCAGACCCGGAAATGGACCGATCAGAGCGGGGTCGAGAAATATTCGACCGAAGTGGTGCTGCAGGGCTTCAACTCCAACCTCACGATGCTGGACGGCAAGGGCGGTGGCGGCAGCTTCTCCGACGACATGGGCGGCGGTGGCGGCGATTTCGGCGTCAGCGGCCCCTCGAGTTCCGCGCCACGCCGCGCCGTGCCGGCCGGCGCCCGCAACAACGACATGGACGACGATATCCCGTTCTGATCGCGCGGTACGTTGCCGGAAAGATCGCGCCGGAAAGATCGCGTGAGGATGAAAAATCTCCCTCGCGCGATACGGCTTGCGTCGAACTTATCCTCTTCAATGATTGCAGGATATAAGCGTCAAGCAATTGATGTTGCTTGATGTGCCGTGGCCGGGTTCCTCGTGGTTCCGGTTGATGTGAACTGTGAGGAAATCGATCTAACCGACAGAGCGGAGCGATGCAGGCGCCGCCGACGGCCCGCGGGCAGCCTCCTTACCTGGGACGGCGCCCTTGCCGCCCCTCCTAGGCCGTGTGGACAGTTACCTTATCCAGAGCAGAGTGGCGGCAATGGCGACGACGGCGAAGTAGTTTCGCGCG
>NZ_JBEGDB010000381.1:0-5912 GCF_043638955.1 Bradyrhizobium sp. 31Argb
AGCTCGCGCCAAACTCGGCCGCGCCTATCCAGCCACCCCCAAAGAGTCAAAATCACTGTGATAGACCACTAGTCGCTCGCGGCGCGGGAGTTGGCCTTCTTGACCTCCTCAAGGATCTGGCTGAGGTTGTAGCTCTCCGGGGCCTGCAGCGGCGGGAACTTCTCGTAGCTGGACAGGTGCTCCAGCCACAACCGCTGACCGATCGGCAGCATGTTCCAGTCGTACTGGAAGGCGGTCGCCGGGGCGCCGAGCACGCCGCCCGTGCTCATGGCCGTCTTCTGGTCAACGCCGACAGCCTGCTCGAAGGGATCACGCTTGATGTTCTGGACCAAAGTGAAGTGGAAGGGGATGAGCGGCATGATCCAGCCGGCCGGCCCGGGCTGCGACATGGTGTAGTACATCTTCCAGTTCTTGTAGCGCACCGCCGACGGCGTTGCGCCCGAGAAGTAGAAGAAGTAGTCCCGCGCCGACTTGTCGGACTTGCCTTCGAGGTACTCGCGCTGGTCGACGCCATCGAGCGTCGTCTTGACGATGCCGGGGTACCGCCCTGCCTCGATCTGCTGCTTCAGTTCGTCGCCCTTGGGTCCGCCGGCGACGTCGACCAACGTGGGAACCCAGTCGAGCGCGGCGAACAGTTGGTTCTTGACCGTGCCTGGCTTGATGACACCGGGCCATTTGATCACCATAGGTGCGCGATAGCCGCCTTCCCAGGCCTCGCCCCTCCCTTAAACGGGGTCACGCCGCCGTCCGGGAAGGAGATCGCCTCAGCACCATTATCGGTCGTGAATACAACGATCGTATTGTTGGCTTGACCCATGTCGTCGAGCTTCTTGAGGACGACGCCGATATTGTCGTCCATCTGCTTCATGCCGGCTTCGTTGAGTCCCCAGTCCTTGCCGCCGCGCTCGCCGACCATGGCCTCGTATTTCGGCGGCAGCACGGTGACGACGTGCATGCGCGCCGGGTTGTACCAGACAAAGAATGGCTTGCCGGTCTTCTTTGGGTCATTGCGATCGAGGAAATCGACGACCTTCTCTGAAATCTCCTCGTCCACGGTCCGCGAGCGATCCAGGGTCAACGGCCCTTCGTCGCTGCACATCTGATTCTTGCTCGTGCCGTCTGAGGACTTGCACGACAGGATGTTGCGCGGGGGCGTGAGGCACAGCGTGGTCTTGGGGTCCACCGCGCCGGGCACTTCGGGCACGCCCGGGATCGGCGTATTCTTGCAGGGTGGCGCCACGGTCTGCTGCAGCGGCGTCTTGTTGATGTCAGGGAAGCTGACCTGCTGCATCGCGTCGAGATGGTAGAGATAGCCCCAGTATTCCTGGAAGCCGTGTGCCGTCGGCAGGGCATCGGTGTGGTCGCCGAGATGGTTCTTGCCGAATTCGCCGGTGGTGTAGCCGAGATCGAACAGGAACTGGGCGAGGGCCGGCGTGCCGGGCCGCAGGTAGGACGGGCTCCCCGGGAGCTGTGGCGGGATCATGCCGGTGCGCAGCGGATACATGCCAGTGAAGAACGCATTGCGGCCGGAGGTGCAGCTCTGCATCGCGACGTAGTCCATGAAGATGGCACCCTCGTTGCCGATGCGATCGATACTCGGCGTTTCGCCGACCATCAGGCCGCGGTGATAGATGCTTGGCTGCATCCATCCGATGTCGTCGCCCATGATGAAGAGGATGTTGGGTTTTTGTCCCTGCTGGGCGGAGGCAGGAATGCTTGCCACTGTCATGACGGCGCACGCCAAGACAAGAGCGCCCGAAATTGGTCGGAACATGCTCATGGTTGCTTCCTTAATTGGCGGCTGCCGAAAGCCCGGGCCGCAGCCTTCGCCCACCTCCACCCGCCGACCAACTTGGCTTTGCCGATTCATGCGAGATCGCAACCGGCAATCGGTCGGCCGCTTTGCGACGGCAAATTGCGCGAAGCGCCCTGAATGCGCTATGCACATTCGGCAGATTAAGCCTCGTCGTATACGAGGCTGAAGCTAGTGTTGGCTTCGCAGGGCTGACTATGCGCTTTCGGCGGATTACGGATCGCGTTGCAGCGTGACGGAAGGCGATTCGCCGAAGGTGGTGCGATACGTCACCGCAAAGCGCCCAAGCTCCAGGAATTGATGATTTCGCGCGACCTCCGCGACGGTGGCCATCGAAGGATCGGCACGTCGCAGTGCCGAACGAGCCTGATTCAATCGTCGCAACAAGAGATATCGTGCGGGGCTTACGCCGAGGAACTTCGCGCAACACATCCGCAGGCTGCGCTCCGGTACGCCGATCTCGGCACAAAGCGCGGGCATTTTGAGTCTTTGGTCGATGCGTTTGCTTAGGCCATCTTCGAAACGACGCATGACGGCGGCGTGATGGTGTCTTGCCTTGGAGTTGTTGTTGTCGATGTCGTCGGCGGTCAGACAATTGATGATCGCGTGAAGCAATTCCTGCTCCAGCGCTCTTGCGACCTCGGGACGCTCGATCAGTTTCCGTCCAGCCTCTGCAAGGTAGCAAGCTTCTCTGAAGAGAAGACGAAATCTTGATATATCCGCGCGGGCAGGATGGAGCAGTCTGCTCACGGGCGGCGGCGCGATTTCCCGTCCAGTCAAGGCCTTGCTGCAAGTCCTTAATTGGTCCGGCGATAAGGCTATCAAGCCCCATTGGGATGCGCCGTGGGAGCGCTGATGGGTGCTCTCGCCACGACCGTGCAAAACCATGTCGCCGTTCCGCAAGACAAGCCCGTCGGACACGAGGGACGCGGTACCGACCGGAAAAGAAAGGAATATCCGTTCGGGGGGCAGCGAAATATATGCGATGCGCGGAAGGATTTCGCGGCACCGACACAATTCCAGATGGTTCAATCTCAACCGTGTTAACCGCGCCTCGAAATCGCCGGCACCCGTTATCGTCAGATTGATACGTGCATCGCCGAATCCTGCGGCATAGCCGTCGGCGTCGCCAAACGTGAGTGTTGCGCCTTCTGCCATTTGCGCCGTCCCATCGGACCGGTGGACGGTCCGGTCTCATCGACGGAGGCAGCATCAAGCAGTCGGCCGCTGTCGGCTATGCGGGTTCGGAAGGTCAATGGTGGGGGTGGAATGTGAAGAATATGCAAATCCGGCAAGCCGGCCGATAGTCTCGACCAGGTGCTGCGACCATGGGTGTCCCCTCAGTGGAAAGACCGCGCGTAGCGTCACGGTTTTTTCGCAGGCGACCGCGCGTTTGCGATCACGCGCATCCGGTTCAGGCGAGGCCGGGCCCGGCAAAAGCAATGGTTGATGGGCGGTCGAGACGAACCCTCGGGTCCGCCGGCGGGCGCCGCAAGGTGCACGACGGCGATTCTCCGAAAAACACTCGGTAGGCAACTGAAAAGCGCCCCAGTTCCCAAAAGCCGTGGTCGGTGACGATTTGCGTCACAGTTGCCGTTGATGGGTCCGACCTCAAGAGCGCCTGCCGCACGAGATGCATTCGGCGCAAGGTGAGATAACGGATCGGTCCCATGCCCAAATGTTCCTCACAGGAGGCGCGAAGGGTGCGTTCGGCGACACCAATCGCCGCGCAGATCTCCATGAGATAAAGTGGGCGGTCGGGATTGGCCTCCAAAAACGCCTCGAACCGCGCGACGATCGCGTCATGGCGACGGCCGCCCATGGTCGTTTCCAGCACGACGCCTTCCGCGAGGCACCGGACCATGACATGCACCAGTTCGCTTTCGAGGGCACGAAGCACTTCCGGTATTGCGAGCACATCGGGAGTTTCATGGGCGAGTTGTCCGACCACTTTGTGCAGCTTCATCAGCCGCGACATCAACGCAGGATTCGGGTGAACGCTACGCTCATCCAGCCGCTTGCTGAAACCACGGCCAGCTATCGCTTCGACCGCGGCGTCGAATTCATCGGTCGGGAGGGACATCGCCCCTAAATGATAATCATGGCCGGATCGATGATGTGCAACGTCAGTTCTGTTAATGATGATGTCACCAGGCAAGACTTCCTGGCCGCAGTGCTGTAGTGGGGACGAATTGGATTCGGTGAGAAAGAGGATCGATCGCCGGTCGGGTTTGCACGCAACGTTGCTGATTTGCGGCAAAGATACAGTGAAACGCTGCATCCAAAGTTTGGTCATGCCGATCTGTGTAATCTCGGCCCAAAAATCTCCCTTCGTTGTAGGGAGTATCTCAACATCAGTAGCTTGAACGGCCGCCTGACAGGGAAACGGGTCGGTAAATCTAAGAACTCTTGCCCACGACATTGTAATAAGTCCCTGTCTGGCTCAAGCTGCCCGCAAGTTTGTGGCTGCAAGCGATGTTGGGCGATTGGGACGCGTTTCGGGCAGCTCGACCGATCGCCGCAAGGTACGCGATGGCGCCTCGCCAAACAGTGTGCGGTAGGCAACCGAAAAGCGGCCGAGTTCCCAAAAACCGTGGTCGGTGACAATCTGGGTGACGGTTCTCTTTGAATGGTCCGAGCCCAGGAGCGCGCGGTGTACGAGGTGCATTCGGCGCAGGGTGAGATAACGGATCGGCCCCATTCCCAAATGCTCTTCGCAGGAGGCGCGGAGCGTGCGCTCTGCGACGCCAATCCCCGCGCAGATTTCCGCAAGATAAAGCGGCCGGTCGGGGTTGGCCTCCAGGAATTCTTCAAAACGCGCGACGATGGCGTCGTGGCGACGGCTACCAGTTCTCGACTCTGCAGCGGCACCTTCGGCAACGCACCTCACCATCACATAAGTGAGCTCATTCTCCAGTGCCCGCCCCACTTCCGGGATTTCGAGAACATCCGGCATGTCATGAGCGAGCAGCCCAACGCTCTTGTGCAGTTTCAGCAGTCGGAGCATCGCCGCAGAATGCGGGCGGATAACTCGTTTCTGCGGCATTTCGACAAACTCGCGACCGAGTACTGCCTCGGCAGCAGCATCAAAGTCATCAGCCGCAAGAGAGATCGTACCATAGTGGAGGTTTGCGCCAGATCGTTGATGTACGACGTCGGACCTGTTCACGACGATATCGCTGGCCAAGACCTCCAGGCCACAGTGCAGGAAGGCTGTTCCATTGGGCTCGGCAAGAAAGCCAATTGATCTGCGGCCTGGCCTGACCGCGACGGTGTTAACCTGTGGCAGCGACACTCGATATCGTTGCACCAGAAGCCTGTTTATGCCGATCTGCGCAATTTCGGCATGAAAGCTTCCTTTCGCCGTCGGAAAAAGTTCGATATCCGCGGACCAAATAACTGCCTTGCACTGCGACGGATCAGATAAATCAAAAACTCTACTCCACGCCATTTCTGTTCTCCCCCGAAACAGAACTACTAATCTCTCGGGTCAACTAGGCTTACAGCAAGGAGACACAGGGAATCGGGAAGAGCGATTTCGGTCGCAAAAGAAGAGCAGGCAACGCCATCAAGTCGATTCGAGATCCGAGGCGCCGCGAAATCTCGGTTGTATTGTAGGGCCAGTATTACCTGTGGGCAACTGCGCGAATACTTGGCACAAAATGCATATCGCTCTGCAGGGTAGTCTTATGCGCTCGCACAACTGCCTGTCAGAGTTAGGAAAACAGGCCAACGCGGCTGCCTGTGCCGGAACGACCCCGCGCCGGCGGTTCTGCCGAAGATGCATAGCCGCACCCGCAGTGTAGGTCTGATTTGAATTTCAAACAGCTTCTCCGCTGTCATCGTCCGCGAAGGCGGACGATCCAGTATTCCAGAGGCACCAGTGCTTGAGCCGAGAGGCTGCCGGATACTGGATGCCCCGCCTGCGCGGGGCATGACGGTGGAGTTTAAGGAGAGGACGTGAGTCCGCGTTCTCGCGGCGCGTTGCGTCCGAGCTTTGCGTCTCGTTTCACCCTCTCATTGAGTAGAGGGCGCAGGGAAAGCCGGGTGCCGGTTGCACCCATGGGTCCCGTGCAACAAAAAGCACGGGGGTAGGACC
>NZ_JBEGDB010000382.1:0-5838 GCF_043638955.1 Bradyrhizobium sp. 31Argb
CTTGGCCGGTGGCCACCGGCCAAGACGCTAAATCGCTTCCATCGCACAAATCATGCCCGTGCAGATACAAGGGGGCGTTGGCGTGTGGTTTCGGTTGCCTGCTGGTCTCGGCGCGCACACGGCCGCCGTGGCGGCGATCCTGGCTAGCCTGTGTCTGTCGACCGTAGCGGCGCATGCGCAATGCGTGCCCGATCCGGCAACGAGCGGGGCGACTGTCACCTGCAGCGGCCTCGTCCCCAGCGGTTTTGAAGCCGGCGCCGGCGTCAACAGTCTCACGGTCAACGTGCAGTCGGGAGCGACCGTTGGCGACAACGGCATAGCGGCGATCGGCCTCAACGACTCCAATACCGTCATCAATAACGGTACGCTTTCCGCTGCACCAGGAAGCACCGGCATCTTCGCGGGCCAGAACAACACGATCACCAACGCCGCGACCGGCTCCATCACGGTCGGCAACTTCGGCAACGGTATCTTCGTCGCAGGCAACAGCACGGTGACCAACGCCGGCACGATCACGACAGGCTTCACCTCTTCGCCCACGGCCGGCATCTTCGCGATCAACGACAACAACACCATCACCAACACTGCGGGCGCCAGCATTACGGTCGGCCACGACGCCGCGGGCATTGCTGTGCAGGGCAACAACGCGGTGATCAGCAACGCCGGCTCGATCACATCAGACGATTTCGGCATGGCTATCATCGCAGCCGGCGACAACACGAAGATCACCAACAGCGGCACGATCAACGTCGGCATGTTGGGCTATGGCATTATCTCGTTCCCGCTCTCCCTCGGCGCGTCCGGCACCATCACCAACACAGGCAGCATCGTCGGCGGCGACAGCACCACAGGCATCTTCGCGGTCGGCGATTCCCTCACCGTCACAAACGCGGGCACGATCACCGTCGGAAACAACGCGCCGGCCGCCGGCATCGAAGTCTCGACTGCCGGGTCTGCCGGCAGCAATCAGGTCGTCAACACCGGGACCATCAATGTCGGTAGCGACGCCGTCGGCATCGTGGTCAACGGTGGCGGCTCCGTCTTCAATTCGGGCACCATCAACGCCGCCACCGGTTTCGCTGCGATCGAGTTCTGCGGCTGCGGTTTCGGCACCCCCAATGTGCTGACGCTCGGCCCGGGCAGCGTCATCCACGGCCTGGTGTTCGGCAACGGCGGCGACACCTTCCAGCTCGGCGGCACCGGTACCGGCACGTTCGACCTCAGCCTGATCGGACCGGGAAATCAGTATGATGGCTTCTCGACCTTCAACAAGGTCGACAGCTCGAAATGGACCGTGACTGGCACCGGCGCGCAGGACTGGAATGTGCTCGGCGGCACGCTCGCAGTCGATGGCGTCATCAACGGCAGCGTGGCGGTCAGCGCCGGCGGCGTGCTCTCGGGCGTCGGCACGGTCGGCAACACCGCGATCGCGAGCGGCGGCGCGTTCATGCCGGGCAATGCGGTGCCGGGTGCTTCCACCACCGTTGCCGGCAATCTCGCACTGCAGTCCGGCGCGCTCTATCTGGTGCAGCTCAGCTCCACCACGTCCTCCTTCGCCCATGTGACCGGCACGGCTACGCTCGCCGGTTCGGTCGGCGCCAGCCTTTCGCCCGGCAGCTCGGTTTCGAAGCGGCCCTATACGATCCTGACCGCGGATGGCGGCCTTGGCGGGACGACATTCGGCGGCCTCAATGTGGCCGGCCTGCCGGGCGGCCTGACGGCGGCGCTGAGCTATGACGCGACCAATGTCTATCTGACGTTCGGTCTCGACTTCGGCGCCGGGTCCAATCTCAACATCAATCAGCACAACGTCGCTGGCGCGCTGACCAACTTCTTCAATGCCAATGGCAGCATTCCCTTGCCGTTCGCATCGCTGACGCCGGCCGGCTTGACGCAAGCCTCGGGCGAGGTGGCGACGGGATCGCAGCAGGCGACCTTCAACGCGATGAACCTGTTCCTGGGATTGCTGACCGATCCGTTCATCGCCGGCCGCAACGGCGGCCTCAGTGACGGCGCGGGCGCAATGCCCTTCGCCGATATGGACGGCGCCAACGCCTACGCCTCAACCCGCATGGCGCGCAGCAAGCGCGAACGCGATGCCTACGCCGCCGTCTATCGCAAGGCACCCGCCGCGCCGCCGGGCTTCGACCCGCGCTGGAGGGTGTGGGCTGCAGGCTTTGGCGGTTCGCAGACCACGGACGGCAACGCCGTGCTCGGCTCGAACAACGCGAGCAGCAGCGTCTATGGCACCGCTGTCGGTTTCGACTATCGCGTCTCGCCGTCGCTGCTCGCGGGCTTTGCGCTTGCCGGCGGCGGCACCAATTTCAGCGTCAACGGCCTGGGCTGGGGCCGCTCCGACCTGTTCCAGGCCGGCGCATTCGCGCGCACCACCACGGGCCCGGCCTATCTCTCCGCCGCATTCGCCTATGGCTGGCAGGACGTCACCACGGACCGCTTCGTCACCGTCGCAGGTGTCGATCACCTCCGCGCCGAGTTCAACGCCAACACCTATTCTGGCCGGCTCGAAGGCGGTTATCGCTACGCCACGCCGTGGCTGGGCCTCACGCCCTATGCGGCGGCGCAGGTGACGACCTTCGACCTGCCGAACTATGCCGAGGCCGTGGTCTCCGGAGCCAGCACCTTTGCGCTGAACTACACCGCCAAGAGCGTCACCGACACGCGCACCGAGCTCGGCCTGCGCGCGGACAAATCCTTCGCCGTGGAGGACGGAATAGTGACGCTGCGCGGCCGCGCCGCCTGGGCGCATGACTTCAACCCGGACCGTGCCGCGAGCGCCGTGTTCCAGACGCTGCCGGGCGCAGCCTTCGTCGTCAACGGCGCGGCGCAGGCGCATGATTCCGCGCTCACCACGGCATCGCTGGAGATGAAGTGGCTGAACGGCTGGTCCGCGGCCGGAACCTTCGAAGGCGAATTCTCCGGCATCAGCCAATCCTACGCCGGCAAGGGCGTGGTGCGCTTTTCCTGGTAGCCAGAAAGCGTAGGGTGGGCAAAGCGCAGCGTGCCCACCATCCACGGTCGGTGCAAGAAAGGTGGGCACGCTGCGCTTTGCGCACCCTACAACGCGTTCCGTCAGAACGCTGCCGGAACGTACATCTCCGGCGGGATCGGGCCGCGGTGATAGTCGGGATTGCGGACGCGCGGCGGCAGCGCAACCGCGATGTGCTGCACCGATTGATACGGAATCTGGCTGAGCAGATGCGAGATGCAGTTCAGCCGGGCGCGCTTCTTGTCCACGGCATCGACGATCCACCACGGCGAGTCGGGCAGGTGGGTGTGCTCCAGCATCGTCTCCTTGGCCTTGGTGTACTGCTCCCACCGCGACCGCGCCTCGACGTCCATCGGGCTCAGCTTCCACTGCTTCAGCGGATCCTGGATCCGCATCGTGAAGCGGAATTGCTGCTCGTCGTCGGTGATCGAGAACCAGTATTTGATCAGGATGGTGCCGGAGCGGATCAGCATGCGCTCGAACTCCGGCACCGACTTGAAGAATTCCTGGTATTGCTCGTCGGTGCAGAAGCCCATCACACGCTCGACGCCGGCGCGGTTGTACCAGCTACGGTCGAACAGCACGATCTCGCCGCCGGCCGGCAGATGCGCGACATAGCGCTGGAAGTACCATTGGGTCCGCTCCCGCTCGCTTGGTGCCGGTAGCGCCGCGACGCGGCAGATGCGCGGGTTGAGGCGCTGGGTGATGCGCTTGATCACGCCGCCCTTGCCGGCGGAGTCGCGGCCCTCGAACAGGATCACGACCTTCTTCTTCTCGTGCTGCACCCAGTCCTGCAGCTTCACGAGCTCGCCCTGCAGCCGTAGCAATTCCCGGAAATAGAGTTTGCGATCGAGCACAGGCAGGCCCGCCCGTGCAGCGTCGTCGAGATCGTCCAGCCGCATATCGTCGAGTTCGAGCTCGAGTTCCTCGTCGAGATTGTCGGCGATTTCCTGGTTGATGCGCTCGCGCAGGGCGGCTTCGTCGATCGGAGTGGATGTGGTCATGGAGTGCTGTCTCTCGGCTGCTCACAGTCGGGATGTGGAGTGCCGGAATTGACGATGCTTGTGTGACATCGGAATGACGAGCGTCTCACACTGGCGTCGCAGGCGTGCTAAGAAGCTCCGCTGTTGCCCGTCATGCCCCGCGAAGGCGGGGCATCCAGTAAACGCTGGCGCTTGTGGCTTGGCCGAGAGGCTGGCGTTTACTGGATCGTCCGCCTGCGCGGACGATGACGGCGGAGTGGGAGCGGCGACTGAGGGAGCCTCAGCCGTTGTTGCTGGCCAAAAACGAAAAGGATGGGAGATAGCCTAATGATCACGCTGACTGCCAAAGACATCCTGCCGGAGGACGGCACCAACGGCACGCTGGTCGGGCGCGTCTGGTTGCCACGGCGTGACGGACCTGCCGTGGTCGCCGTGCGCAGCGACGGTGTGTTCGATGTGACCGCGCGCTTTCCGACCGTCAGCGCATTGTGCGAGGAGAGCGATCCGGCCGCCGTGCTGCGCACCATCAAGGGCGAGCCGCTCGGCGAGCTCGACAGCATTGCGGCCAACACGCCGCCGGATCGCCGCGATCGGCAAAAGCCGTGGCTGCTCGCGCCGCTCGATTTGCAGGTGTTGAAGGCCGCCGGCGTCACCTTCGCCATTTCGATGCTGGAGCGCGTGATCGAGGAGCGGGCACGCGGCAATCCCGCTTCCGCCGAGGCCATCCGCAAAGAGGTGGTGCGGCTGGTCGGCGACGATTTCTCCAAGCTCAAGCCCGGATCGGAGGAGGCGATGCGGCTGAAGCAGGTGCTGATAGAGCAGCAGGCCTGGAGCCAGTACCTGGAGGTCGGCATCGGCCCCGACGCGGAGGTCTTCACCAAGGCACCGGTGTTGTCCTCGGTCGGGACCGGCATGGATGCCGGGTTGCATCCGAAATCGACCTGGAACAATCCGGAGCCGGAGGTCGTGCTCGTCATCTCGAGCCGCGGCAACATCGTCGGCGCCACGCTTGGCAACGACGTCAACCTGCGCGATTTCGAGGGACGCTCGGCGCTGCTGCTCTCCAAGGCCAAGGACAACAACGCCTCCTGCGCCGTCGGCCCGCTGCTCCGCCTGTTCGACCGCAGCTTCTCGCTCGACCGTGTGCGCAACATGGATGTCGGCCTGACCGTGAAAGGACTGGACGGCTTCGTCCTCGAAGGCCACTCGTCGATCAGCAAGATCAGCCGCGATCCGACCGACCTCGTGGCGCAGACCATCGGACCGGTCCATCAATATCCTGATGGCTTTGCGCTTTTCCTCGGCACCATGTTCGCGCCCGTAAAAGACCGCGATGCGCCGGGCCAGGGCTTTACCCACAAGCGCGACGACATCGTCACGATTGCAGCACCCGAGCTCGGCAAGCTCGTCAACCGCATGCGCTCAAGCGACGAATGCGAACCCTGGACGTTTGGTATCTCCGCATTGATGAAGAGCCTCGCAGTCCGTGGTTCGTAGTCCGTAGGGTGGGTTAGCGAAGCGTAACCCACCACTTCTCGAGCCTCAAACTCCGCCGTCATTCCGGGGCGTGCGCAGCGCGAACCCGGAATCCATTTCACCACGTGTTCTGCGGCTGGATGGATTCCGGGCTCGATGCTTCGCATCGCCCCGGAATGACAGCCCCGTCATTGCGAGCCAACGGGTCGCGCGAACGCGCGCCCGGTTGGCTCGCAATGACGATGTGGATGCAATGGGTGCGACATAACAACCCGACGGGCAAATCAGCAAAAATCTGTCCAGCCCTCGCGCAAAAAACATTCCGCTTTCGCCGTCGGGCAAATCAGTGATTTAACTCCGCGCGTCTCACCC
>NZ_JBEGDB010000383.1:0-5816 GCF_043638955.1 Bradyrhizobium sp. 31Argb
CATGTCGCCGGTCTATTCTGTTACCCATGTAGCCGGTCAGGACCACCGCGCCACCTTCTCCCACAAGGGGAGAAGGGAACAACGTGCGACTGCCTTCTTACCTTACCAACTCCGCTACGGCCTTAAAGCGTTCGAGGAACCGCTTCTCGGCTTTTGCCGCGGTCCAGGGCGTCAGGTAGTCGCGCTCGGTGGCCTCGGGCAGTGCGGGATCGCGGCCGAACAGGCGTCCGGCTTCGGCTTCGGAGAATCCCGCAAGGCGGGTTGCTTCGAGATAGGCGGCGCCGCGGTCGGCGGCCTTGATCTGCTGGGTGATCTCGTCGGCCAGCACCGGCGGCAGGCCGAAGCGGATGTGGATCGCGGAGAGCAGGCGCTTCTCCACCGTCTTGTAGTCGCCGCCGAGCACCGCCTTGAACGGCGAGATCATGTCGCCGATGACATATTCCGGCGCATCGTGCAGCAGCGCCGCGCGCCGCACGCTGACATCGGCGCGCGGCATCTGCTGGCGCATTACCGCCTCGACCAGGAGCGTATGCTGCGCGACCGAAAAGATATGCGCGCCGCTGGTCTGGCCGTTCCAGCGGGCGACGCGGGCGAGCCCATGGGCGATGTCGGCGATCTCGATGTCAAGCGGCGAAGGGTCGAGCAGGTCGAGCCGCCGCCCGGACAGCATGCGCTGCCAGGCCCGCGCGTCCTGCTTCGGCGCCGGTGATCTTCCGGTCATTTCACTTTGAAGCGCGGGCTGCGATGCTTGCCGCCGCAGGCCTCATGGCAGAAGCAGGTGACGAGATGGTCGTTGACGATGCCGGTCGCCTGCATGAAGGCGTAGACGATGGTCGGGCCGACGAACTTGAAGCCGCGCGATGCCAGTTCCTTCGAGACCTTGATCGACAGCGGCGTCGAGGCCGGCACGCTCGCCGTGGTCTTGAACTCGTTGACCTTGGGCCGGCCGTCGACAAAATTCCACAGGAATTTCGAGAAGCCCGGGCCTTCTTCCATGATCTTCAGATAGCCCTTTGCGCTTTCGATCGTGCCCTCGATCTTGGCGCGGTTGCGCACGATGCCGGCATCGTTCATCAGCGCATGCACTTTCTTGGCGTTGTAGCGCGCGATTTTCTCGGGCTGGAAGTCGTCGAAGGCTTTGCGGAAATTCTCGCGCTTGCGCAGGATCGTGATCCAAGAGAGGCCGGCCTGGAAGCCGTCGAGGATCAGCTTCTCGTAAAGCGCGCGGTCGTCATATTCCGGCACGCCCCATTCCTCGTCGTGATAGGCGACGTAAAACGGGTCTTCCCCCGGCCACGGGCAGCGAGTCTTGCCGTCGGGATGCAGTTGTGCAGTGCGGCTCATGCGACGGTCTTTTTCGGTGCGGCGCGGACGACATCAGGCTCGGCCAGCCTCAGACCGAGGCCGCCGGCGGAGAGCGAAAGCCCGGCATCGAGCGCATCAGCGACGCGGTCGGTGCGGACCAGCGCCAGGCCGATCTCGCCTGCGGCCGAGCCCATGGTGCCAACCTGCTTGTCGCCGGCGAGGATCGTGGCGCCCGGCTCGGGCGAGAGATCATCCAGGATGATCTTGACGGTGCGCGTGCGCGCGGTGCCGCGATGCTGCATCCGCGACACGACTTCCTGGCCGACATAGCAGCCCTTGTCGAAATCGACGCCGTTGAGGCGGTCCATGTTGGTCTCGTGCGGGAACGCATCGCCATAGCTGAAGTCGAGCCCGCCGCGCGGGATGCCGCTCGCTATGCGGTGCGCTTCATAGGCGGCGCTGTCGACGAGGTCGGCGCCGATGAGATCAGCAACCTTCGCTTTCAGATCCTCGGGCACGAGGAGACGGAAACCCATCGCGTCGTTGCGGGGATCGGCGAAGCAGAGGTCGGGCCTCATCGCCGGCTCGCCGTCCCAGGCCGCCAGCACGCCGAGCCCGTCGGAGAGGTTCTCGACCGCGACCTTTGCGCGCAGCTTGTAGAAGCGGAGCTTGTCGGTCAGCGCTTGCGCAAGTGCACGCGGCACATCGATCAGGAAGCCGCCGCCGTGGCCGGCGGGCGCCTCCGTGATCACGAAATCGACGATGATCTTGCCCTGCGGGGTCAGCAGCGCGCCGAACCGGCCCATGCCCGGCTTGAGGTCGGTCAGGTCTGATGTGACGAGGCCGTTGAGGAAGTTGCGGGCGTCCTCGCCCGTCACCTTGACCACGCCCCGATCGGGTAGAAATGCTGCTTTCATGCGGCTTTGTTCGGCCTTTTTCCAAGGTTCCTTTGGGAAACGGAGCTAGCGGATATCCCCTGCGAAGTTAAGGCGCTAAACTGCGCCGAACAAGGCCCGGGCGGCGACTTGGATACGGGCGCGAGGAGCGATGAATCAGCGTTTTGACACCATTCTAAAATCCGGCACCGTGGTCAATCAGGATGGCGAGGGCGTCCGCGACATCGGCATCAGGAGTGGCCGCATCGCCGAGATCGGCGGCCTGAACTGCGATTCCGCCGACGAGGTGATCGACTGCAAGGGCCTGCACGTCTTGCCCGGGGTGATGGACACCCAAGTGCATTTCCGCGAGCCGGGCCCGACCCACAAGGAAGATCTCGAGACCGGATCGCGCAGCGCGGTGCTGGGCGGCGTCACGGGCGTGTTCGAGATGCCGAACACCGATCCGCTGACGGTGACGGAAGCGGCCTTCACTGACAAGGTGAAGCGCGCCCATCACCGCATGCATTGCGATTTCGCCTTCTTCATCGGCGGCACCCGGGAGAATGTGCAGGACCTGCCGGAACTCGAACGCGCGCCGGGCTGCGCCGGCGTCAAGGTGTTCATCGGCTCCTCCACCGGCACGCTGCTGGTCGAGGACGACGAGAGCCTGAGCCGCATCTTCAAGGTGATCCGCCGCCGCGCCGCCTTCCACGCCGAGGACGAATATCGCCTCAATGACCGCAAATCGCTCAGGGTCGAGGGCGATCCGCGCTCGCATCCGGTCTGGCGCGACGAGGTCGCCGCGCTGATGGCAACGCAGCGGCTGGTCAAGCTCGCGCGCGATACGGGCAAGCGCATCCACGTGCTGCATATCTCGACCAAGCAGGAGATCGATTTCCTGCGTGACCACAAGGATGTCGCTTCCTGCGAGGCGACGCCGCACCACCTCACCATGGCCGCGCCGGAATGCTACGAGCGGCTCGGCACCCACGCGCAGATGAATCCGCCGGTGCGCTCGGCCGATCATCGCGAGCGGATCTGGTACGGCATCGAGCAGGGCATCATCGACGTGCTCGGCTCCGACCATGCCCCGCACACGCTGGAAGAGAAGGCGAAGACCTATCCGGCCTCGCCCTCGGGCATGACCGGCGTGCAGACGCTGGTGCCCTTGATGCTCGATCACGTCAACGCCGGCCGGCTATCGTTGGCGCGCTTCGTCGATCTCACCAGCGCAGGCCCGGCGAGGCTCTTCAACATCGCCTGCAAGGGCCGTATCGCGGCCGGCTATGACGCCGATTTCACGATTGTCGATCTCAAGCGAAGCGAGACCATCACCAACGACTGGATCGCCTCGCGCGCCGGCTGGACGCCCTATGACGGGATGCGCGTCATCGGCTGGCCGGTCGGCACGTTCATCCGCGGCAAGCGGGTGATGTGGCAGGGCGAAGTGGTGACGCCGTCGCTGGGCGAGCCGGTGCGGTTTCTGGAGACGTTGACGGCCAATTACTGCCGCGCCAGCGCCAGCGAGAACTCACCGTTGCGCACGCGCGCCGGCAGCCCTTCGACGAACTTCGCCACCGCTTCCTCGCCATAGGTGCCGACCAGCTCAGCCAGCGCAGCGAACAGGCTCGCCTGCGCGAGGCAGTCGCCGTCGATGCCGTCATGGCGCGCTTCGGCCCAGGCCCCGTTCAGATAGGTGAGCGCGGCCTGCTTCTGCTCGTGGTCAGGCAGGGGATCGCGGGCAATCGAGAACGCTGGAATGCGCATGAAACTCACAGGCATGTCGGCGCGATTCACGGCGAATCACGTCATGCACAAAGCTGTAGCACGCAGATTGGGCACGCCTAGGCCACATCTTTAGGAAGGGTTAATGGCGGCGCCTAAGGTAAATCGATCGTCTATTCGCTCAGTCAGTTAGCATAGCGCGCGGTCAGGTCGCGCGAGATCTTCGAGCCCTCCTCGACGTAGCGGCGGATCGCCACGACGGCCGCCGGCGTGCAGGTGCGGTAGGTCTGCTGGAAACCGTTATACCCGCGGTTGAAGCCCGCGACCATGCGGGCGCGGCGGTCGCCGGAGGGGGTTTCGGCGTCGATCAGCGCCTGCATCTCGTTGCGCCATTTGGCGCCTTCGTTGCTGCCGCAGATGCCGCGCAGATAGTGCAGGGTGCCGAGGATTTCGGCGAGCCGCTGCAGGTCGCCGTCAAACGGAGCGGCGGCATCCTCCGCCCGGCCGGGCGAGAGATTGCACGCCGTGACGAAGACGAGGGCGGCCAGGAGATATTTCGACATGGCAGCGTCATATGCCCGTGGATTGTGCTGCAGGCAAGGCGCCGGAAGCCGCCCCATACGGTTTTAAATCAGCCGCCGGGCGGCCTGAAGCACCTCCTGCAGGCCGCCGGTGACCTTGAGATTGCCGATCGCCTCGGGCTCGAGCCATTTGAAATCGTCATGCTCGTCGTTCAGGTGGGGTTCCTGCGCCACCCATCGCGCCGCAAACGACATGATCAGATAATGCCCGCCACCGGTCGGCCCGGGCAGCACTTCGCGCCAGCCGGCCAGCGCCACAATCTCGATCTTGAGCCCGGTCTCCTCGTCGACCTCCCGGTGCAGCGCCGTATGCAGGGATTCGCCGAATTCGACCCGGCCGCCCGGCAGCGAATAGAAGCCCTTGCCGGGCGAGCGGGCGCGGCGAACCAGAAGCACCTTGCCGTCACGAAAAATCGCTCCGGAAACGGCAAGCTGGGGACGGGCAGGCTGGGCGGGGGAGGTCAAGAAGCGATCCAAACCGAGGAAAACCGGCGCCGATCATGCCCGATTGGTGACGAAAGGTCTAACCGGAGGGTTCGTCATGCCCGGGCTTGACCCGGGCATCCACGCCTTCCTGCGCCGCTCCAGGACGTGGATGGCCGGGACAAGCCTGGCCATGAGGGCGAAAGTGCAATTTGCAACAGGCCCGGCTACTCGCTCGCCATAATGCGCTCGATGTCGGCCTCAGTGCCGCCATTGATGATGCCGCCGGCGAGGGCGACCAGCGGCTTGACCCAGATCGTGGCCTGCTCGGCCAGCTTGGCACGGGTCTTGTCCTGGCGGACCTTGCCCATCGCGGCGCTCACTGCGGTCAATATCGAGGTCATCGTGTTCGTGATGTTGTCGAATTCGGCGCGGGTCGTGGGATCGGCCGATTCGTAGGCTGCGATCGCGAGGTCGCGCGCCCTGAAGTTGGAGGCTGTAAAATGCTCGGCATAGGTCAGCGGGTGCCAGCTCATGAAATCCTCGGCACATTCCGGCATATCCGGAATCATCTCGAGCAGCATGATGGCTTCGTTGAAGTGATTGAGGTAATCGGTGGCAAGCCCGGTGCGCGGATTGATGTTGGCGGCGCGCAACGCTGCCGCCCGAGCCTCGTCCGGGCCCGCCGGTCGCGGTGTCGGGCGATCGGATTCCGCTGCTGGTGAGCCCATCGATGCCATCCCGCCCAGAGCATTTTCGGTTCTGATTGAATCAGAACCGAAGCTCTGGATTCTTGTTTCGACGCGTTTTCTTCACGCGAACCGGTATCCACTTCGCTCGAAAACGCTCTAGGCCGTGTGGACTCTTGGGATTCTCAAATCAGATTGAACGTGATTCAAGGCTT